>JADJXI010000005.1:300000-568149 GCA_016715905.1 Sphingobacteriaceae bacterium
TGTTTGTGAATGACCGGTTTTTTGGAGTGTTAGTTTTCAGTACTATTTTAATTGCCGCGGCTGGATATGTAATAAACGATTATTTTGATGTTAAAACTGATTTGATTAATCATCCGGACACCGTTGTTTTAGATAAAGTGATAAAGAGGCGAATAGCTATTATTATGCATCTGACTTTTACAATTGCCGGATTACTTTTGGGAGTTTGGTGTTCTTTAAAAGCCGGTTACCTGCGCCTTTCTATTTTTCATTTTTCGGCTGCTGCTTTACTTTGGTTTTACAGCACCAATCTCAAAAAATCATTATTGATCGGAAATATAGTGGTTTCGATACTTACTGCTGCTGTTTCTTTTATTCCGCTTGTTTATGAAATTGGTTTGATGGAAAAACTAATACCTGATTTTAATGCAATACATTCTATTGCTATTTTGAAAAGTTTTAAAGTAATTTTAATATTTTCAATTTTCGCCTTCTTAACCAGTTTAGCCCGTGAAATTCTAAAAGACATTGAAGATTTTGAGGGTGATAAACAAACTGGAGGAGCAACTTTACCTATAAAATGGGGGAAGCCATTTGCGAAAATGACTGCTTTTTTCATACTGCTTATTGTAACAATTTTATTAATGTTTGTAGTTTACAATACATTTAAGGCAAATCGAATCATTATGAGTATACAAATTATATATATTTCAACTTTGCTAATTTCACCATTACTACTTTTAGAATTTCTTTTAATAAAGGCTAAATCTTCACTTCAGTTTAAACGACTTAGTTTGTTGCTAAAAGTCATCATGCTTTTTGGATTAAGTTTTAGTATTATTTATTTCTATTATTAATATGGATATTCAAAAGTTTATTTCAAATTTTCCATACGATATTATTTTGGGTTCGGCTTCACCGCGCAGGCAGGAGCTTCTCAAAAGCTTAGGATTTAATTTTTCTGTTAAACCAATGAATGTGGATGAAGGGCAATGGCCTGTGAATTTGCAAGAACATGAAATTTGTGTTTATCTGGCTGAACAAAAGGCAAAAGCTTATACATTTTCTACTGAGAAAGAATTGCTGATTACTTCGGATACCATTGTGTGGTGTAATAAGAAGGTTTATAATAAGCCTGCTGATTTTGAAGAGGGAATGACAATGCTGAGAGAGCTTAGTGGTAAAATGCATGTAGTGTATACCGCGGTATGCTTAAAAACCCAAGGCAAATCGAAAACGTTTTACGATGCGAGTCATGTATACTTCAAAAATTTTGACGATAATGAAATTGCTTTTTATCTGAATACTTACAAGCCATATGATAAGGCCGGTGCATATGGTGTACAGGATTGGCTTGGATTTGTGGGTATCGAAAAAATTGAAGGAAGTTTTTATAACGTGATGGGACTACCGGTAAAAAAATTATGGGAAGAACTCTTGTTGTTCACTATTTAATTTTTCTCTATTAATCGGGTTTGTTCATTTAGTTTCTCAGGACTACAAAAAGCTAGTACAGGAATAATAAGTAAAGCGCCATAGGTTAAAGTTTTAAAATGATCATAATAATCATTAAACTGACCTAAATAGAAATGACTTCCGGTTAAACTAAATATTATAATCAATAAGATTATTAATGTTATTTTTCTTCTTCGAAATGAATTAGCTTGCTTGATGTTGTCAGAGTTATATTTCCTGAAAAAATAATAAAGCAAATAAATGCATGCCGGAGTAGTAAATAAGAAAGCGTAAAATTGTTGATGCGGGAAAATTAAGGGTATGAGTAGAAATAGATAAGACAATTCGTATAGCTTATTTAAGTTGGACTTGCTTTTATGAAAAGGCCTTGTTTTAAAAAAGTATAACGATAACAAAATAAGTACTACTCGAGCTGTATTAATCAATATTTTCAAATTTTCAATGGAGACATCTGCAATGTTTCTGGGAATTTTAAGGGCATAAATGTCACCACAGTCTTTAATAAATAAAGTAGCAAACAAGGTAGATAAGGAGTGAAAACTTCTTTCAGCTGTGTCTAAAATATGTTCTGTATTGCCTGGATTTAATAGAATCCAGCGTTGATGAAGTAAAAAGATGGTTTGATCAATACCTATAAAAATTGCGGGAAAAATAGCCAGAACAATAAACCAAAGTAAAATATAAGCTATGGCTTTAAAATTTCCTCTATATATAAGGTAGGGTATTAAAATAAGGGGAAGTAATTTGATACTTATTCCTAATGCAATTAGTAAACTACCTTTTAGTGTTTTATTTTTCTCTAGAAAAAAAATTCCCTCAAAACATAAATACAAAATAAAAGTAGTTACTTGCGCCAAATGAAAGTTATCTCTAAGAAAGGGCAAGGCAAAAGCAAAAGAAAGTAAGCTGAAAAGCAATTTATTGTTTAATCCTGATTTTTCAAATGATAAGTAATATTGTATGATTTTCCATATTCTAAAGGTGAAAAAAACATTAGCAAACAGCCACAATACTTTTACGATATAAAATGGAAAATAACTGAAAGGGTAAAGAAATAATGCAAAACTTAAATCGTAATAATAGTGATACCATTTATAGTAAGTTTCTGTATAAATATTTTTACCGGTTAAGAGATCTTTGGATGCATTTAAGAAAATATTAAAGTCGCCTTCACCCCGGGCCTCAAATAAAACAAGGGCCATTACTCCAAGTCCGCCAAGTATATAAATCCATTTTTTTGAATTTGCGTTTATGCTTTGAAGTAAATTCATTTACCGGGTTTAGATTTTGATAATTCGTACCAATTAATATTCTTCCCATCCAATAAAAAATTGTCCTTCAATTCAAAATTACATTTAAGCAATACTTTATTTGATTTTATATTTTGTTCATCTGCATGCGCATTTAATTGATTTAGCTTGAGTGTATGGAAGGCATAATGAACGATTTGCTTCGACGTTTCAGTAGCAAATCCCTTTCCCCAATATTTTTGTTTAAATCGGTAACCTAAATCATAAAAGTTCAGGTAGGTATGAATGGGTTCGGCGTAAAATTTTATACCGGCCCAGCCTACACATTCCTTATTTGTTTTTTGTATAACAGCCCATCTGCCAACTCCGAATTTTGTGTATTGAGCCCTAATCATTTCAATAATTGGATAAATTTCCTTTTTTGTTTTTAGTGGTTTGTTCTCAATAAACTGATGAACGGCCGGGTTGGCATCCATTTCGAATAAGTCATCGGCATGTTCTATATTAATTTCTTTCAGAATAAACCTTTCTGTTTCTAAAATTAAGTTCATTTAATCCGGAATTAGTTCAGGTTAAATTTACAATAATTAAAATAAATGAGACTGATATTACTTAAAAGATTATAGGGCAATTTGATAAATAATGGCGTAAATAAAATCTTTACGCAATTGTCTGTTTGCAAAAAGTTCCTGTTGGTAATAGAAAGCTATTTCTAAGGAACTTTTCTTCGTTATTTTATAACATAAACTTATTCCGGAACGGAACCTATCTGTTATGAGATTATTTTTAAATAGTGGTACGTAAATTTCATGGGAAGCAGAAAGGTCAATTCTTTTGTTCAACTCATATTTTACCTTTAGCTTATGTCTATTATATATAGAGGGAGTTTTTCCTTTCTCGCTGCTATTGTAATTTTTTAATTGAGCTTGTATTCGGTTTCTATAGGTGAATTGAATTTTATTAATTTTTTTTCTTATATAGATAGCTGCGTAAAAACGATGCCTGGTGCTGAATGTTTGTTCTATTCGTTTCTTTTCTCTCAGCATGTAATCAGCTGAAAAATGAATATTTTTGTTCAGTTTATATTTTATACCTGCTGAAATTGAACCGGCACTATACTGACTAAAATTGTTATTTATTCTGTTTTGAATTTTAAAGCGCAAATCCATTGAATTGGAAATTTCTTTTTCAATTTCAGCGTTCAACCATAATGAGGCATCTTCATTATAGTATTGGCTCTTTACAATTAAAGTTGTAAATACCAATAAAATTATGCCCCCTTTTTTAATCATTATTTCTTTTCGTAATAATATACTTTTATCTGTGCTGAGTCGCGTAAAAAATCAATTTTTCCTATTGTAATTTTATGAATTGGAATGCCGGTTCTGATTCTGAGGTCTTCCATCAATTTCTCTCTATTTTCTTCTTTTATTAATTCAATATTTTCGTAATTGATAATTTTAGAGGATTCTTTTTTGAAAAATATATTTGTTTCAATTAAGTAGGTAATTGCTAATATCAAAGCATTAATTAACCCTAAAAAGAGATACTCATAAGTATCAGAAGTATTTTTAATTTTTGTAACGGCGGCAATTAAGCCCATGGCTATTACTAGAAATAAATAGGACATGTCTTTTATACTGATGTCCTCTGTTCTGTATCTAAGCATGCTGAAAACCGCAAACAAACCAAATGCCGCCCCCATACTCAATTCTACTTTATTCAGTAAAAAACTGATTAAGAATATTACGATATTAAAAATAAAATAAGTAAAGAAGTACTCGCTGTTTTTGTATGTTTTGTAATAAATTAATCGGATAAGCAGAAATACCGAAATAATATTAATAGTAAATCTGGCTGAAAATTTTTCGAGCATTTTAATAAGTTCGCTGGTGTCCTGAGGTATTATCTCATTATTCAACGCTTCTGTAGCTACTTGCAGTAAGGTCATTTTTTGTAATTTTATTGAGTGTGTTTATTTTTTCTTTGAAATTATTGGCCTTGATTTTAGGTTCGGTAAGTGCAATTGCCATGCAATATTTACTTATTCCACCTTCAAAAATTCTCCTCTTTAACATACTTTGAATAAAAGGTGATTTGTTTTTCTTTTCTTGTTTTACTTCTGCAATAACCAAATCATCCATGGAAATCGTGTTTCCATTCTTGATAAATTTCAATCCAAGATCAATAGTTACTCTTTCCATTGAGATTTTGTTTACCAATGTTATTCTACCATAATCAATTCGAATGACAGGAAGTAACTGTGAAGGAGAAAACGGTAAATTGTGGCTGATAAACTCACTATTTTTATCATCTTGTAAATTTGCAGATTGTGTTTTAATTCTGACTTTTATTGTTCTGCCTTTGTTGTTTTTTTGTTTTATTTCTAAATAAGATAGATTAGAATCTACATAGTCTCTCTTTCTTACTTTAAATCTGTTCAATTTTCCATTGTGATGTTGCAGATATAATTTAAATTCAGAAGTGTCATAATATACAGTTTGGTAAGTTGAAATGCGTTTTGATTCAATTTCTACACAATTGTATTGATCTTGTAATTCTGTAAGAATTTCATTTAAATGTTTAGCTGTAAAACAGAATTTGGTATCTGTTCTGTTCATTAATTTAACGCCTTCCATTTCTTTAAGCGTTATTTTAGCATACTTATTTAATATATCTTCAGTCGCTTTCAGTTTTGCTTAATTTGTATGTGTAAAGGTATTTTTTAGTAGAAATGAGTTGGTTATTGGCATCATATATTTTTTTCTCGGATTTCAAACCCTTCATGTCATAGCTATAAATTACTTTTTTTATCTGTTTATTATTCACGTCAGAAGTAATTTCTTCTATTTTTTCACCTAAAACATTGTATTTTAATGTTCGTTTTTCTTTTAATGCGTTATTTTCATTGTATTCGCTTTCCTCTATTACATCGCCTTCTTTATTGTATTTATATTTAATACTCGATTTAAGTGTGCCTTGTTTATTATAATTAATCTCTTCTAATATCTGTCCCTTGGAATCGTAAATGGTTTTACTATCCGTGATAGATTTATTGCCCTGTATATCGGTAACCGTAACCGAACGTATTCCTAATTTCTTTATTTCCTTTTTCTTCTGAGCACACAAGAAAAGGTTAGTTGTTAGTAACAGAAGTATAATATAAATTTTTGACATTTTACTTGTATATTCTGAATTGCTCAATATTATACTGAGTTTTGTTATTTGTGATTTCTATTTCTTTTTCAACGGAAATTGTTCCGGATACCGCTTGTAATTTATTATCTTCGCTATAAACGTAAATTTTGTATTTCCCTTTGCGAAGATACTTAAATTCAAATTCACCGTTATTATTTGCACGAGTTCTGTCACCATAATTAACATCATCTCCATAAATAATATAAACATCTTCATCCATACCCGGGTATTCACCGTTTTTAATGGTGAAGGATTTATTCCAGTCTTCCACTATAATGCTGCCTTTTATGGAAGAAGTGCCGCCTTCTCCGGCCGTTTTTTTGCAAGATTGAATCCCCAGGATCAAGCAGCTCAATAGTATTACCGTTGTATATTTTATCTTATTCATGTTGGATGATGATTTTTTTACATTCATTATTTCTGTTCTTTAAAAAGTACATGCCATTTGGTAAATCAGATACATCAATTTGATCTATAGCTGTTATATTTCTAGTAAGTATACACTGACCGTTAATGTTGTACAAATGAATTTGATCCGACTTTAAAGCACTTTTAATATTTAAGTATTTATCTGAGGGAACCGGATAAACAATTAATTGTTTTGTTTGTATTAAATTTTCACCAATTCCTACTACGCAATTATATTGAGCGTAGGTTGGTAAAGATTGTGATAAAAAAGGTCCGTGCCCATCCGGGCATCTTCCGCTGGATATATCTTTGGCTTGATTAGGGTAGGCATATTGATCGATAATTTTCCCCGACCCGTAAGTGAGTATTACATTTCCCCCATCTTCATCCAAATTAAAAGGTGCATGCAATTGGTTTCCGGGAAGCAACATATTGTCTGCCCACACAATCAGAAAACTTTTGGCCGCTAAGGTTGTGGTAAGAGGAAAGGTGTATTTGGAACGTGTATCGTCTTCATTACTTAAAAAACAATTACTCAAACTTATTGTGTTGTTGGAGGTATTTAATAATTCTATCCAATCTTCTGCCAAATGAAATTCGTTTTTCACATCACTTTCGTTATTTGCTAAAAACTCATTAATGACCAAATCGCCAACCTGAGGAGTGGGCCATAAATTTATTTCGTAAAATTCATGTTCTGCTCTGGCCGGAGAAAATATTCCGGCATCATTATTTTCTGAGTAAAAATAGTATTCAATATGGTTACTGTTTAAGATAAAACTTGCGCCAAAAACTCCGTCACCACTTGTTCCGTCATTTTGATTTCCGTCATCGGTCATCAAAATTTTGGTGAAACTATTTTTTCCACTCGTTCTGTAGGCAAGCCAGGTGTTAGTTGCGTTATTTACGGTAACATTAAAATAAATGTTTGAAAATAAGGACGGACTTGAATTGCTTATGATGGAGAGGGAAGGGGCTTGTAAAGTGAATTCAGGTTGTGTTTGTAAATACGCGTTTCTACCATTCATTAAAGTTTGAATACCGGGAACAGAGTATGAGCCTACACTCACATTAGCATTAAGTCCGTTCTGAAAATTAGTATAAGAATAGGTTTTGTGTGTATCGGAGAGTACAGAAGTGTCAATCAGATTTTGAAAAGTGGTAGCGAGTTGAGTATAAGTGCCGGTGGCAATCATTTCGTTAATGATTGTTTTTAAATGGGCGGCATACATACGCTTATAGGTAGAATTTTCAAGAATTCTATTGATTAGTGGCCAGTGTATATCTGTAGCATGAATGTTGGGCGATAATTGTGTTAACTGTGATATGTTTGCGCTCCCTAAACTAACTGTACTGCTCCCCACAAAAGGAAATCCGGCAAAACTCATGTTCAAATCCCAAATAACGGGAATAAATTTATTTTCATCATTTTGATACAAATAATAATTCTGACAAAATGCGCCTGAGTAACTGTCTAAATTAACTAAAGCACTATTAAACGCGAGCATCCAAATTACCCTATCTACATCCATATTATTTTTTAAAGAGGATGGGTAATTGGTTACTGAGTCGCAAAGTTTTACGAGTTTATTCCATCCTCTATTTTCATCCGGCTCATAAAAATTAGTATATAATGAACTATCACTTCCCAAATAACGAAGATTGCATTTGGTTGTGGTTCCGGGATTAGTGATTGGATTACATTTAATACTTGTGTTTTCTGCCGAATAAAAATAATTAGTAAATAATTTTTTATTTACGCTTTCCGTATTGGTGTATACGCCATAATATTCACCGTTAATATAAACCTTGGCGAAATTTGCACGAGAACAATCCATGTAGTTACTTAATAGGTTGTAAGATAATACTTCACGAATAAATGAAGGGTCCTGATAATTGTTACTTAATTTAATATCTGTAATTCCTTGGTAATTTTGTTCCTGATAGGTGTCTAATTCAATATGAAACGGATTTTTAATGGAAGCGATGTTATAGGAGCTATTGCCTTTATATTTAACGCCTACATTGTTAAATAATTCTCCGTTAATTTTTACCCAATCAGCTTTGATATAAGCTTCACTCCCTGATTTAGCAGTATCCAATTGATAATCCCAATTGGATTGTGAGAAATAAATTTCAATATACTGTATACTGTCTAATTGATAAAAGGTTTGCGCCTTAGTATGTAAACTAAACAATAAAAACAAGGTGCAAAATTTAATGCACCTTGTTTGTAATGATAAGTGATTTAAAGAAAGCCGATTCACATTAATTTTTAATCAACTTAGTGTGAAAATATTGGTTTTGACTTCCAAAATAAATCTGATAAACGCCATTGGACAAATCAGAAATATCAATATTAACTGAATCTGTTAATTCATCTTCGATCTTTATTTCTTTTACTAATTTCCCACTGATGTCTACAATAGCTAAAGTACCCGAATTTTGATTGGGTTTAATGATGTTTATATAATCAGAAGCCGGATTTGGTGAAATTTTTAAACGGGAGAATTGTATTGAGTTTTCGGAAATACTGGCCGGTGGTGCCATGCAGGCAGTGCAACTAGAAAAACATACAGTTGGTAAAATAGTATCGGCTTGTAAATTATGAGTTCTTAAACTACTTGTAGCACAGGCGCCCGGAACAGTTTCCGTAGTGCCGGCATTATTACCATTATAATACTTAAAGGATTGTACTCCCGTATTCAAATAAGCAATAATTTCATATTTGGTTCCATCTAAGTTAGTTAATCTGGTTGTGGCCGGATCATTTCCCTGATAAGTACTTCCTAAATGCACGCCGGTGGTTGGAACAGGAGTAGCGTATTGCATATCCACTACATAGCGTAAAAGAGTTTTACCGGCCGGTGAATTCTCACTAAATTTTACTGCTCCTAAAAAAGAAGTGTCATTTTGGAGAGAGTCAACAAACATCCATCGATTGTCATTAAAATTATAACCTACTCTTGCTTTTTCAGGTACAAATTCTACTTCATAACTCTGATCGCCGTTAACAAATTTGAATTCATATTTTTGAAATGCTGGCAAAGTAACAATCACAGTATAAATAGTTGTTGCACCAACTTGTGTCATTAGGATGGATGCCGGGTCGAAGTTTAAGGAATAGCCTGCCGCTACCTGAAAATCACCCATTACATGAATACCATTTGGGCTAATTGTATAAGAACCCATATCTACTGCAAATTTTACTTTTTTCGCTGAAGCGCTTCCAAAAATGAATAGCGCGAAAAGAATTAACCAGTTGTGTTTTTTCATTTTGTTTTATTTTATTAAAGTTATTTTTTTAGTTATACTATTTTTTTCAGCGGTTATTTTGCAAAAGTACAGGCCGTCTGAAAAATTACTTAAATCAATTTGTTTAATATTTTCTCCGTTATAAATTCGTTCACCTCCGATATTAAAAATTTCAACGCTGTACTGGCTTAAATTTTCCATGGTAATATTTAATAAACCGGTATTAGGATTTGGATAAAGTTGCAGTGTATTTAACTCAGCAGTATGATCATTAATACCTACAGGTTGAGGAGGAATATAAGTGTATTTATAACCGGGCGAAAATTGGTATTCGCATGTATTAGGGTCGGTAATACGCAGCACATAAATTCCGCTTTGATTTGGAAGTATCATAGGGCTGGTCACACCAAACAATAAATTTCCGTTTAAATACCATTGGTATTCCGATGCCACAGTGGTGGTCGTTAATAATCCACCGGAGTTATACACGATAGGTTGGGGCAGGGGCTGATTATTAATGTAACAAGCTGAATAACGATGTGCTTGTGGGGAAAATCCCGGTCCAACATAAGTTGACCAAATAATTGTTCCTGCGGTATCCACCTCCCAAATATTTCCGGTAGTAAAACACATCATTTGATTTCCATTTTTTAACTGTTGGGAATTACTGTAACCCGCAATTTGAACTGGCGACATATATCTTTTGCTGGCATTACTAGGAGTGAAAGCAGCGCCCGGACTTATAGTATAATTGTAATTTGTTCTAGGCGTTAATACTTTATCTACACAAGTTCTTGCACTTGGTGTTGTAACACCACTTATATTTAATCCTACAAAATAACCGGCATCAACAGAACCTTCCGGTACCCAATGAGAATCGTGAGGTGCATCTAATATTTTTGGACCAACAGCTTGATAAGCTGCAGGGTTTCCCCAACGGTAAAGGAAATCGCCACCCTTACCGGAATTTCCACCGCTATGCGTAGCCGCTTCGGCGGTTGAAGTGCTGTGATCAATAATATATATCTCATCTTTATATCTCGAACTAAGTGCAATTTGATCAAGAACCGGATTGTAATCTATTCCATTCATATGCATTAAATCGTACTGCACATTGAAATTTATATTCAGTAATTCAGGATGATCTACAATGCTGGGCTGATAATTTGCGCCTAAAGGGTTAACATTTTGCACTAGGTGATCCCACATGTCCCATTGCCAAACAATATTCCCCGTAGTTAATCCGGTAGGTTGTACCTCCATCACTTTTTCATTGTAAAAATAGGCCGGGCCGGTTAAAGTACCGCCTGCAGCTGCGAATTGCATTGGTGTTTTTACTTCAGCAACCATTACTAACACATTTCCATTAGGCATGATGGCAATATCGTGGTGAACGCAATAGGTAGAGGTTGAATATTGCCAGTTCCAAATCAAATTTCCGGCATAATCCCATTTTTGAACGTGTGAAAACATTCCCCCATGAGCGCCCGGTATGGTATAGGCCGTTCCACAGGTTCGCACTAACACCCCTCCGGGCTCAAGGTATTGAGAATATCGGGTGGGTTGATTGGTTACCCATGTTTTTACAATAACACCACTGGTATCAATTAATCGAACTAAATTCGATGACCGAAGGGAATAAACGGTTAATCCTTCTTGTTGTTGCGATTTTACTTTGTTTGTAATAAGTAAAGCTAAACTTAGTATGAAAATCCTTTGTAAATTTTTTATCATGTATTATTTATTTAGTTAAAGTTAATGTAAATAAAATAAATGTCAAGCGAAATCTAATTAAAATCTTACTTAGTGACAGAAATCATTTTAACAAAACTCCCTTTCACGTTGGAAATAATGTGTAAAAAATACAGGCCGCTTTCGTAAGTTGTTAAATTTACACTTCCTTCATTTTTCCCACTTTGTATTAACGCGCCGGTAATGCTTATCAGTTTATATTCAAATTCCTTCAATTCCGTTTCAATGAAGATTTCCCCGGAAGTTGGATTTGGATAAATTTGAATGAGATCGTCAATTTTTTGTTCAGCTATTCCAATTGGAGCACCATATTGAAATCCGGGTGAATAAACATATACACAACCATTAACATCCGTGGTACGTACTACATAAATTCCGGCTTGTGCTGGCGTGTAAAGTTGATTGGTAGCACCTGAAATTAAATTTCCGTTTAAATACCACTGGTAAGTAACGCCTGTAGTGGACT
Organism: Sphingobacteriaceae bacterium; assembly: GCA_016715905.1. NCBI lineage: Bacteria > Pseudomonadati > Bacteroidota > Sphingobacteriia > Sphingobacteriales > Sphingobacteriaceae > Sphingobacteriaceae bacterium. The sequence goes on from JADJXI010000005.1 coordinate 311,785, forward strand.
GCAAATCATTACCTACCAAAGAAATACTAGGTTGTGCCGGCGCCGGATTTGTTAGATAACAGGTAGTATAACGATGTGCTTGCGGACAGCTACCTAATGTGCTTTTAGTCCATAATGTATTTCCTGCGGCATCAATTTCATAAATACTTCCAACCGTAGCTAAACAAATCATGCGGTTTCCATTCGGATATTCTTCAACGCTTCCCATATTGCTGGTATAACCGCTTGATTGATGACGGTAAACATAGGTAGATGGACTAAATGCAGATCCTAAATTAATTGTATAATTATAATTTGAGCGCGGAGGCACAATTTCATCGGCACAGGTTTTATTACTTGGAGATGTTACACCTTTATTATTAACGCCGGAAATATTTCCGGCATTGCTAATTCCTTCAGGAATCCAATGGGCGTCGTGAGTAACATTTAAAATAGTTGTGCCGCTTGCCTGATAAGCAGCAGGATTTCCCCAACGATATAATAAGTCTCCGCCTTTACCTGCATTTCCTCCGCTGTGACCGGCAGCTTCTGCAGTTGTAGTGCTGTGATCAATAATATACCATTCATTTAAATTATGCGAACTAAATGCTATTTGATCTAAAATGGGATTATAATCAATTCCGTTCATATGCAACCAATCTTTCTTAGGTTGATAATTGATATTGAAAAGCTCGGGATGGTTTACTATCGACGACTGATAAGTGCTTAAGGTAGGTGTTACGTTTTGTACTAAATGATCCCAAACTTTCCATTCCCACACTACCTCTACGGAATTAGAACCGATAGGCTTTAATTCCATTATTTTTTCAGATTGCATGGAAGTTAAGGTAGACGTTGATCCAACGTTGGCAAGGTGATTGGCATCGCGCACATCATAACAAATCACCAATATATTACCATTTGGTAGAATACAGTGATCGTGATGTAAACAATAAGTGGCGGAAGAATAGACCCAGCTCCATAGTAAATTACCGTTATAATCCAGTTTTTGTAATTGTCCGGTCATACCGCCACCGGTTAAAACATTGGACGGATAACGACAAGATCTCACAAAATCGCCGCCGGGCATAAAATGCGTAGAGTATCCAGTACCCACATTAAATGTATATGTTTTAATATTTACACTATTGGTATCAATCAAGTATCCGGTTGTAGAATTGGTATTGCTGTAATACGTATAACCATTCCATTGTTGCGCGAGGCCATTTAAATGAATGATTAAAAAAAGCAGAATTAGTTGCAGTAATTTTTTTGGCATAAAGATTTATTTTGAGATGATTGTTTTTGAATAAATTGGTTTGTGATTGTTTAATTGTATTTGTATAGTGTAAAGACCTTCATTTAATTCAGACAAGTCAATATTTTGTTCATTCAATTTTTCATAAACAAGTTTTCCTAAGCAATCAAAAACCCGAACACTAAGTGAAATAATTTTTGGACCAACAATATTCAATTTAAAAATTCCATTATTTGGATTTGGTATAACCTGAACATTAAATGGATTTATTGTTTTTTCATCTTGGGATAATACAAAAGATGTTCCTTTTGAATAAACATAAACGCAGCCGTTAATATCAGTCGTTCTCACTACGTATATTCCATTTCCTGAGGGGGTATAGCTTTGTGAATTAGCACCGGAAATAAGCGCTCCGTTTTGGTACCATTGATAAGTTGTGGCGGAAGTAGATGTTAACTGATTGCCGTTAACCGTTATGCTGGGTTGCGCAGGTGCGGGATTATTCACGTAACAGGTTGAGTAACGATGAGCCTGAGAAGATTTAGCTCCGGTTGAAATAGTAAAAATAGGTACACCGGCAGGGGTGAATTCATAAATTTTGCCGGGAATAGCTAAACAGATGAGTTGATTTCCATTGGGTAGTTGTTCGGCGCTTCCTTCATTGCTGGTGTAACCAATTCCGCTTAATCGATCTGAATAAGAGGCAGGTTGATAGGCAGCACCTGCTGCAATGGTGTAATTATAACCGCTTACCGGTGGGATTACCTGATCTACACAGGATGAAGTAGGCGAGATCCCTTGATTATTGAATCCAACCATTCTTCCCGCATCGGGATGACCTTCCGGAATCCAATGCGCATCGTGAACTACATTAAATATTTTGGTTCCGGTAGCCTGATATACCTGAGGATTTCCCCAACGGTATAATATATCCCCGCCTTTGCCACTGTTGCCTCCGGTATGACCGGCAGCCTCGGCCGAGGTGGTGCTATGATCAATTACATAAAATTCGTGTAAGTTATGCGCGCTTAAAATTACTTGGTCGAGCATGGGGTTATAATCAATTCCATTGCAATGCATCCAGTCTTTTTTAGTATCGTAATTAATATTAATTAACTCCGGATGATCAACAATGGATGTTTGGTAATTCGCCTTGGAATTATCCACGTTTTGTACCAAGTGATCCCAAGCATGCCACTCCCACACTATACTTCCGGTAGTTGCCCCGGTTGGTTGAATTTCTACAATATGATCAGGCCACATGGTTGTTAATGTAGATGGCCCCCCTGCTGCAATAATTTCACTTTGTGTTTTTAATTCATAGGCAATTAATAGAACATTGCCATTGGGCATAGGACAATGATCGTGATGTGAATAAAAGGTATTTGATGAATATATGTAATCCCAAACTAAATTATCATTGTAATCAACTTTCTGAATACGGCCGGACGATCCTCCTCCTGAAAAAACAGCGTTATTTTCTTTCACGCTTCTAACTAAAGTGCCGCCCGGTGTTAGGTAGGACGAATATCCTGTTCCCCCAGATAATCCGCTCCACACCTTTACGTTTACATTGTTTGTATCTACCAAATAAGCTGATGTAGCATTTCCATTACTGTATAAAGTTAACCCCGGCCATTTTTGCGAATAAAAATACCCTGTGAAAAACAAGGCGATTAACAGAAATAAAGCTCTCATAAACAAATTAAATTAAAGTTAAGTAAATGTAAATAAAAAAGCAGATTAATAAATAGAAAAGCGGTGAAATTACTAAAACTTGAGGTGTTTTAGTCTCTAAATTAGGTGTTCGAATTGAATTTTATTTTCAGGTCACTCTCGTAATTAGACCCCACGGGAAACTCCAATTCATTCACAAATGCACATTTACTTCCTATTCTAGTAATGGCTTTAATCGGTAATACATAAGACCGGTGTATGCGTATAAATTCTTTTTCAGGAAGCATGGCCTGAAGTTCTTTTAAGGTTATCCTAAAAAGTTTAGGCTTGGCGGCAATAAAATGAATTTTTACATAGTCATCGTCCGATTGAATAAATTTTATTTCACTTAAATATATTTTATGTATAAAGTGATCGGCTTTTAATTGAATAAATAAATTAGTTTCAGCAGATTTTTGAAGTTAAAGTGCGTTTTACCTTTTTTAGGCTTTCATCAAATCGTTCTTGTGAAATGGGTTTGAGCAAGTAATCTACAGCATCCAGGTTAAAACCATCAATAGCGTAATTGCTATAGGCTGTAGTGAAAATTACGGGAATCTGAATGTTTAAACTTTTATAAAATGATATTCCATTTTGAGCAGGCATTTGAATGTCCAGAAATAATAAATCAACCGGTTGACTAAATAGAAATTCCTTGGCTTTTTGCTGATTAGTAAAAGTTTCTATCAAATCAACGGCGCCTGATCGATTACTCAATCCCTGAATAACCTTTAAAGCCAGGGGTTCATCGTCTATGGCAATTGCCTTGATCATTTTAAGTGAATAATGAGTTGAAGATAATAATTATTATTTTCTTTGCGGGTCGTATACGAATACTTATTGTTATATAATAAGTCTAATCTTTTTAAGGTTGTCGCAATTCCAATTCCTCGGTTTTCATCTAAGTTTTCCGATAAATGAATAGGATTAGAAGTTTGTAATTCAATCTTTGAATCGTTAGCAAGAATTTCAATTTTTAAGATATGATTTTTTTCAGTATCCATTCCGTGTTTAAAAACGTTTTCAATAAAGGGTAAAAGCACCAACGGAGCAATTTCATTTTCTGCACCGATATTTTGACGATGATAAATAAGCTGAATATTATTACTTAAGCGCAATCTGTTTAATTCAATATAACTGTCAATGTATTTTAGTTCTTTACTCAAAGGAACTTTATCTTCTGAAGTTTCATAAAGTACATAACGAAGCATTTCTGATAAGTTCATAACCGCATCGGAAGTTTTAACGGAGTTGTCTAATGACAACGCGTAAATTGTATTTAAACTGTTAAACAAAAAATGAGGATCAATTTTGGATTTCAACAAATTAAGTTCACTTTTTAATTTAGCTTCGGTGGTTTCTTTTAATTTAATTCTACTTCTAATCAAAAAAGAAAGGAAAATGGCCGCGAGATAAGGTGGTATGAATTGAAAAATTTCAGCAAGAATTTTAAGCTTTGGCACTTTTCGAATACCGCCCCGAAAATCTATTTCCGTGCGAGATATATGTCTGTTATGATGACCAAATATTTTTAAGTAATAAATGGCAAACGTACAAATCAAAGCTGCAATACTTATTAAACAAAGTACATAAAGTACAGCTTGACTTTTTTCATAAATCTTCGGTATAAGAAAATAATAATGGAAATAAAAAAAGGCGAGTACACAAGCACTTACAAAGAATGTTTTTTGAAAATGTATATTATGAACAAAATGAAAGTCGAGTGAAAATTCGGGATGTAATATGCCCGGTAATAATAAATAGCATATACTAGCTGCAATGTGCCAAATTATGGATTTATTCATTGTCGTTATCACCTCATAAAATTACATTATAGTTTGAGATAAGGTGAAGTTAAGCCAGGTTTTTGAGGTGAAGAGATTCTAATTTGAGGTAAAGAAAGTACAATATTAGGACAGGTTAGATGCTTTAAAATGCAAACCCAAGAGCTAATTTCACCACTAAATTTTGCAGGGGTTCTTCATACTCGTAGTTTCCGTATCTATAAAAGCAACCAACACCAAAGGTGCTGAAATTAGATTTGAACAGATTTTTAATCCGAATTCCGGCTTCGGTATAACCTTTGCTCATGTCGTTCAATTCTACAATTCTTAATTGAGCTTTGTTATTTAAATTTCCTATCCCGTAATTGTGAACCAATTCAAGCTCTGGATTAAATTTACTGCCTGCTTTAAATAATTTCCCCGAATTCCAACATAAAAAAATGGAAGCGTATTCAGAACTGATAAATTCATTAAGAAACATCGTTTCAAACGTGTTTTCAATACTCAACGAAAAAACTTTAACACGGGAACCTGTGTTATTGTATTGGTAAGAGTAGGGGACATCTCCAAATACTTTACCGGCTTGAATTTCGTAAGAAAAGTATCCGCGTATTTTATTTTGAATTACCTGATTTATCTTTAGATCGATTTTGGAATAGTCAAATTCCCCTTGATATACATCTATTTGTTCAGGTATACTTTTTGTAAGATTCAAATAGATGACCGGCCATTTATTTTGAACGGGCATTAATTTCCCAAAATTTTCTATGTATTTTTCTCCGGGACTAAATCGGAGCTGAATTCCTGCGGTGTTGTTCACGAATTTATATGCGCTTGGCAAACTATCTTTTTTAAAACCAAAGTCAGAACGTCTTTCTTTCACTTTTAAAAAAGCGTTTGTGCGAAGTACGGCAAAAGGCTGCAGTTGAATTTGAAATGCAGCGGAGTTAACTTTATCCATTTTTTCAATTAATAAAGCTCTTAATTTTTGAGTATTCATTAAAGAGTTGTTTTCTCCAAAATAAAATGTACCTGCGCTTTCTTCAATGTCAGAGAAAACTTGAGCCTCCATAAAATTTCGTTTATGTTTATCTAAATTTATTCTTAAAAAAGATCCATATTTTAATTGTTGATCTATAAAACCGTATCCTCCATAACCACCAATGCAAATCCATCGTGATATTTTATCGGAAGTGCTTATTCCCAATCCTAATCGGGCTCCTTCGTATTGATTTATTCGAAGAATATGCATTAAATCTAAATTAAAATAGCCAATAGGAAGTTTGCCATTTATTAAAGTATTTAAAAAAATCATTTTCCGATCGAGGTTAGCTACTTTGCCAATGCTGTCAATTACTTTATAAGATTCCTTCTCTTTTGAATTTAAAGAATCCACACGATGTGTTTGCCAAAATAATTCATCTTTGCTGTGCGCATTTTCATCGGTGATAATCTGTACACTTTTGTTTTTAAATCGAATGATGGAGTCTAAATTTATTTCATTTACATAAACTTTACTAACTCCTTTTATCACGGTTGATTTGTCGCTTTGATTTTCCGACAAATTCACAGAAGACATTAATAATTCTGAATTAGACTGAACAGGAAACCAATGAGTAGAGTCAATTTGCTTATAAGTTTGTTGAATTTTTATTCCGGCACTATTCTTCTCTGTTTCTGCCGGTTCGGCCTGCACCTTATACAAAACATGATGTTTCAAGTTAATGAAAAGTACTCCACGCATGGCTTTAAAATGAATTTTCTTTTTGGGCTGAAAACTAATTAATAATATAGTGTCTTTATCTTGTAGCAAAGTATCTTTTAAGTAAAAGTTATATCTTTTAAATGTTCCCTTGATTAAGGGATTTAAATATTTAATTCCGATTAATTCAATGTTTTCATCATAAAAAGTAAAGGATTGCAATTGCGTAGCGAAAGCGCCAAATGGAGATTGCTTTAATCCTGAAACTTTAGACGCCAGAATTTTTTCCTGATGTTTGTTTTTATAATTGTATTTTTTTTCAGTAACAGATTCAATGAAAAACAAATAATGCCTGTTCAGTGTTTTTGTCATTTCGTTAGGCTTCATTTCTGAATAAAAATTTTCGTTTCCGTTTTTATCTGATAAGGTAAAATACGTTTTAGCGTAAGTGTTGCAGGAATAAAATGGATAATTAGCAATATCGTACTTGGGCATGTTTTTGATTACTTTTCGAATTATTTTATGCGCCGGATTTTCACCGGGTAAAATAACCACTTCATTCAATCCTATACCATCCGGTTTGAGTGAAACGATAATTTTTTGGTTCAAATTTATTCCTTGTAATGCTATGGATTTTCGTTCATAACCCAACATCCGAATGTGAAGGCTATCACAATTACTTATTGCAATGCTGAATTTTCCATCTGCGTCACAACTTAAGCTGTTTTTATTCTTATCACAATATACTAATGCAAATGATACAGGAGAATTACTTTTTGCCTCAAGAATTACACCAGTTAAAATTTGCGAAGTTGAATTATTAAAGATGTATAAGAAGAGATGTAAAAAAAATAATTTTTTCATCCGCATAAAACTATTTATTTCTTAAATGTGGTGTAAAATTCTTTCATGTAATTCGGAACAAAATAGGCGGTATCTTCAAATTCTTTTTGTTTGAATTTACTAAGTGCTAATTCCACCATGTTTTCGGCTGAAGGCACTATGTTTTTTAGAAAAGATGCATTATCAATTTTTTCCAATACAGGTTGAAGTTTCACCATGCCATCCCCAAAAAAAACAATGGGTTTGTTCATTTGAAAAAAACTAAAGTTTTCGTCAGTAACAATTTGCGCACAGGGCGAAATAATTTCTTTTAAGTTAATGTCGTAAATTGCTGTGTACACTTCCTGTCTTCTGGCATCTAACATCGGGCAAAGCAGTGTTTCTTTATCTGTTTTTTTTAAAACAGACACCGACAATGCTTTTAATGTGTCAATTGCAATTAATGGAATTTGTAAAGCAAATGCTAATCCTTTGGCTGAGCTGGTGCCTATCCGAAGTCCGGTGTACGACCCGGGTCCCTTGCTAATGGCAATCGCATGCAGTTGTGAGGTTTGAATATTTGTTTCTTTAAGGATTTCCTGAATGAAAACATGTAAATTTTCGGCGTGTGTATAACCGGTGTTTATTTCTTTAGTGGAAAGAATTTGGTGTTCATGACTTAAAGTAACTGAACAAACAGTTGTAGCAGTTTCTATGTGGAGGATGTAAGGCAATTAAAGTTCACTTTTATATAAATCCTCTTTCTTCACTAATTTAACTTTGCTTCCTTCTTTTAATACTTTAGATACAGCACTATAAGGGCCACAAATTACTTCTTCATTATTTTCCAATCCTTTTTTAATTTCTATAAAATCATTATCTTGAATACCTGTAATTACAATTTTCTGTTTTACTGTACCATTAACCATTACAAAAACAATCTCCGCCAATTTTTTTTCTGCTTTTTGTTTCGCTTTTTCTTCTTTTTCATTTTTTACTTTTGCTGCCCATTCATCCTCCTCTTTCATTTTAAGTGTATCTGCATTTCGGGTAGTTACGGCTTGTATTGGAATAGAAACTACTCGGTTAACACGCGTAGTTTGAATATCAACACTGGCACTCATACCCGGGCGAAAGGGTACAGGATTGCGAGCGGTAATTAAATAGCTGTAAGAATCACGTAAAAGGCGGATTTTCACCACAAAATTGGTAACCTGATCAATTGAAATGCCGTTGCTATTGGAGGAATTAGCAATTTCAGTAACAACACCTTTGAATTTTTTATCCATATAAGCGTCAACTTCAATTATAGCAGTATCATTTTTGTGTACTTTGATAATATCATTCTCATTCACTTCAACACTCACTTCCATTTCATTAAGGTTGGCCAAACGCAAAATCTCTGTGCCTTGCATGCCACTAACGCCAACCACTCTTTCACCTTTCTCTACACTTAATTTAGAAATGGTTCCATCCACCGGAGCATAAATAAATGTTTTTTCTAAATTGGTATTCGCTTCTTTTAATGAAGCTTCGGTACTTTGAATATTGTATACACCGGCATTTACTCCGGCTTCCAAGGCGTCTACATTGGCTTTAGCAGAAGCGTATTGAGCTTTGGATGCATCAAATTCCATTTGAGAAATTGCATTTTGCTCTAAAAGTTTTTTATTTCTATTAAAGTTACTTTCGGCATTTATTAAAGTGGCTTTGGCTTGTTCTAATTGAGCTTTAGCAGTGCTTAGGTTTGCCTTAGTGGTATTAACCGTAGCATTCATTCGGTCTATAGCGCTTACATATAAGTCTGGTTTTATCCTGCATAATAAGGTTCCTTTTTTAACGGAATCACCTTCTTTAACCAACATTTCTGTTATTTCACCACTTACATCACTGCTGAGTTTAAGTTCAGTTTCAGGTTGTATTTTACCGGTGGCTGATACAATTTCAATAATATCTCGGGTACCGGCTTTTTCGGTGTAAATTTCAATGGGCGCTGTGCCTCTCATCACCTGAACGGTAATAATAAGAACAATTAATGCTACGCCAATGAGTATTATCCAATAGAGTTTTTTCATACTAAATTTAGCAATCTGTCAAAAATAACGAAATATGTTTTTTAATAACAGAAAGCCTGAGTAAATTTACGTTAATTCCTACAATAATATTAATTTTCTATGTCTGAAATTCCGAATAGTTTAATCCATGAAAGTAGTCCTTATTTATTGCAACATGCCTATAATCCGGTGCATTGGTTGCCTTATTCGGAAAAAGCATTAGCCAAGGCAAAATTTGAAAATAAATTGATCTTATTTAGCATAGGTTATAGTGCTTGTCATTGGTGTCATGTAATGGAGAAAGAAAGTTTTGAAGACCGGGAAATTGCTGATATCATGAATGCAAATTTTGTGTGTATAAAGGTAGATCGTGAAGAGCGTAGTGATATTGATATGTTGTATATGGGCGCGGTTCAATTAATGACCGGTCATGGCGGTTGGCCCTTAAATTGTTTTACCCTGCCCAACGGAAAACCGGTTTATGGGGGAACCTATTTTAATAAAAAAGAATGGAAAAATATTTTAATGCAATTGGAGCAGGTTTACCGTAAGGAAGCTTCAAAAATGGAGGAATATGCCGAAAAGTTAAGTGCGGGTATGAAACAGGCCGAATTATTAAACACTTCTAAAAATGAAAATGTTGTTTTAAGCCGGGAAGAGTTGAATGCGCTAATTAGAAAATGGCAATCCGGTTTCGATTTGGAATACGGTGGTGATAACCGAGCTCCTAAATTTCCCATGCCGGGCAATTATCAATTTTTATTAAACTACGCTATTATAACTAAGAATGATGAGGTTCTAAAACATGTAAAGCAAACTTTGCAACACATGAGCGATGGGGGTATTTACGATCAGTTACGAGGAGGATTTGCGAGATATAGTGTAGATAAATATTGGAAAGTGCCTCATTTTGAAAAAATGTTGTACGATAATGCACAGCTGATTAGTTTATACCTGGAAGCTTATTGTCAAACCGGAAATGAGCAGTTTAAAAATGTAGCCGAACAAACATTATTGTTTATTGAGGATGAATGGATGGGTAAGGAGGGATGTGTTTATTCGGCTTATGATGCAGATAGTGAAGGAGAAGAGGGGAAATATTATGTGTGGACAAAAGAAGAATTAAAACAGCATTTAAAAGATGATTTTGATTTGTTTGCCGAATTGTATTCTGTAAATGAAGTTGGATATTGGGAAGATGGAAATTATATTTTGATGCGAAATCCCAAACGAAATGAACTCGCCTTAAAACATGGAATTTCAATTGATGAATTAATACAGATAGATAATCGGTGTCGCGGTATATTGCTGGTACTTGCACAAAAAAGACCCAAACCCCTTTTAGATGATAAAACGATAACAGCCTGGAATGCCTTAGCCTGTTCTGCTTTTTGTAAAGCTTTTTTAATGTCTGGTAAAGAAAAATATAAAAAAACGGCTATTGATATCATTTCTTTCATCCTAAAACAAATGTATAGAGAAGATGGAGGTTTGTGGAGGATATACAAAAATGGAAACTGTAAGGTAAACGCAATGCTTGATGATTATGCATTTGTTATTTCTGCTTTGATGGACGTTTATGTTATTTCCTCAAATAGGGATTATTTAATTAAAGCTGAGCAGTTAGTTTCTTTTACTTTGAAAGAGTTTAATAATCCGGAAAGTTCATTGTTATTTTATGCCGATTCAAAAGGTGACTTAATGCTTCGAACCACAGAGATTTCTGATAATGTAATCCCTTCTTCCAATTCTCAAATGGCCTTGAATTTATTTAAAATGGGAAAGTATTTTGGGATCTCTGTGTATATTGAAAGGGCAAATTCAATGCTTGCCCATGTTATGGAAGAAGCCAAGCGATATCCGCCGGGTTATAGCAATTGGTTACAACTAGCCTTATTTGAATTATATCCGTTTTTTGAAATAGCAATTGTTGGTAAACATGTTGATGAAATGATTCAGGAAGTCTCAAAACAGGGCATAACAAATGCGATTTTAGCAACAGCAAGAGGTGAGGAATCCTTGCCTTTGGTTAAAAACAGGTATGTATCGGGTAAAACCCTAATTTATGTTTGTAAAAACAATACTTGCGATTTACCATTGGAAAAGGCGACCGATGTTAAAAAACGAATTGAAGACCATATTAAATAGCGCTTTTGTATTTCTTTTTCTTTGCGGAAAGTCTCAAATTTTAATTCCAACTCCTGAAACCGCTTTTGAGAAAACACATAATTTCAACGCCGAGTTAATTAAGCAGAAAAACGTAAACAAAATTACTTTTGAGATTGTAGATAAAAAGGATTTTGAAATTGCTGTGGATAAAAATTTGGTGGAGACCTATGAGTTTGATACCAATGGAAAATTAAGCCGATTTTATTACACCACAATAGTGAAAACCATTGAAAAGCAAATTACGGCTAGTGTTCATAATAAAGGAAAAAAAGGATATCACACGGTTACTGAAACGAAGAGTGAATATTTATATGATACGGTTAGTACAACCTATTTTTATAATAAAGCTAATTTAAGTTTAAAAAGATATCATGATGGTGCTTTGTTTTATGAAAGCAGATATTACAGGTATGATTCATTGAATAATTTGGTGAAAGAAATGCGTTATCGGGAAACGAATAATAGCACCGATAAATCTATTTTTATATTAGGGGGACAGTTATTATTGAGTCAGGATAGTTTTGTTTATAAAAAATATTCCGATCAACAATTACATTGTTTTCATTTAAACAACGAACAACGTCCGTATAAGCAGCAGATTATTTATTTTGACAGTTTGGGGAGAACAAAAAGCACAACGGAGTATTACACTGCAGCAGCCTGGATTAAACAAGAAAAAAATTATGAATACGTTGGTTCACATTTGAGCTCAGCAATTTTTAAAGGAAATGCCAATAAGGAAATTACAATTAAAATCACCTATGAATACGATGCAAATAATGAGTTGCTAACTGAAAAGCAGTATAAAAATGAAGTACTGGAAAAAGAATTAAGTTATATTACCAATAGTTCAGATAATTTATTGAGCTCATTGGTTGTTCGTGATTATATCAATAAATCCATTCGGATAATTAAATTGAAATACGAGTTTAGAGCAGTAACTCAAAAGAGTAAATAGCTGTACTAATCAAGATTTTCCAACTTAATCAACACTACTTACTTTTTAAATTGTATGGGCACCAGAATTCGGGTGAGCCATTGGGTTGAATCTTTTTCTCTTACTGGATCAGTCACATAGAATTCACGCATAGGCCCAACCTGTTCTAAATGATGCGCTTTCAAATCATCTTTAATTTGTTCATACGCCAGATACAAATTTTTATATTCTCCGTAAAAATTATATATGTACATGGTGCTGGCTTCTAATACCACAACCTGGCAATCTTTAGGTTGTTTTTTGGGTATGCTGTCAATTAAATAAATGCATTCAAATACAAAATTCATGGGATTGTTGTTGTAGGCAATTGATCCCGGAGAACCTTTAGAATTAATTTCTAATTTTAATAATTCCATTTCCAGTTTAGTAAAGGCTTGTGCATAACGCAAAGCCAATTCTTTTTCAGGCGCCGAATCTTTTACGCAAAGTGCAAGCATTTCAGGAACATTAAATATACCGGCAAAACCTTCGCCATTCCCAACAACAGGATCTTTACTAATTTGATAACCCATTTCTTTTTTTGGAGGAATAGAATCGGGATTTGTTGGAACAGGGGTTTTTTCATCCGTGCATGATGTACACAAAATAATACCAACCAAATAGAATACTAAAAGGGCAATGTGAATATTTAATTTTTTGGTTTTCATTAATTTGTTCTCCCGGGATAAATTTTTAACGCTTCTTCTAAACATTTAACGGCATTTTTTAAATCGGCTAAATTTAATACGTAGGCAATTCGTACTTCATTTTTCCCCGCTCCTTTAGTAGAATAAAAACCGGTGGCCGGTGCAAACATAACAGTTTGTGATTCGTAAGAGAATTCTTCTAAGAGCCATTGACAGAATTTATCAGAATCATCAATAGGTAATCGGGCGATACAATAGAAAGCGCCGCTTGGGTTTGGACAAAAAACTCCGGGTATTTTATTTATAGCTTCAACTAAAAAATTTCTTCGCGCAATATATTCTTGAATTACTTTTTCAAAATAACTTGGCGGAGTATCAATTGCAGCTTCTGCTCCAATCTGTGCATAAGTAGGAGGACTCAAACGAGCTTGAGCAAATTTCAAAGCTGAGGCTATTACTTCTTTATTTTTGGTAATCAAAGCGCCTAAACGAGCACCACATGCACTGTATCGTTTACTAACCGAATCCAATAAAATTGTATTATTATCTATTCCTTCCAACTGTATAACGCTGTAATATTCATTGCCATCGTAGCAAAATTCTCTATACACTTCATCACTCAGTAGAAATAAATCGTGCTTTTTTACCAAATCCCTTAAAGCCAGTAATTCATTTTTGCTATACAATTTACCGGTTGGATTTCCCGGATTACAAATCATTATGCCTTTTGTTTTTGGCGTAATTAATTTTTCAAATTCTGAAATTGGGGGCAAAGCAAAGCCATCTTCAATTTTACTAATTACCGGCTTCACGGTTACATTAGCAGCACAACTAAATCCATTATAATTCGCATAAAAGGGCTCAGGAATGATAATTTCATCTCCTGGATTAAAGCAAGTCATCATGGCAATAGCAATAGCTTCGCTACCGCCGCAAGTTATGATAATATCATTTTCATGAAGATGAATAGAATATTTTTCATAATATCCGCATAGTTTTTTACGGTAGCTTTCTATTCCGGCACTATGACTGTATTCAATAACTTTTAAATTATTATTTTTTATGGCATTTAAAAAAGTATCCGGCGTTTCAATGTCCGGTTGTCCAATATTTAAATGATATATTTTAATTCCCTTTTTTTTTGCCGCTTCAGCGTACGGAACTAATTTTCGGATGGGAGAAGCCGGCATAGCCACTGCTTTGTTTGAAATACTAGGCATATTTAATGGTAATTTTGAGAAGCAAAGATAAATTTCTTATCGGAATAAGTCCTATACTTTTAGCGAAAATATTGCCAATAAAAAACCCTTCCGGTAGATGGGAAGGGTTAAATTTTATTTAGCTCTGGCCTTTACATATTGGTGTTTTTCGTATTTCTCTCTTTGATCGTGATCTCCGCGATATTTCGGTCCGGCCACGCGTGGGTCTCTCACAAATTGTAAGCGATTTGTTTTTCCACCTTTTTCTTTCACGGTTTCAATAATTTTCTTTTGTAAGTTCATTGCTCGTGAGCTGGCCAGTTGTTTGTTATTTTTAAAGGCACGTGTTGGTACACGAGAAGCACTTGAACGGATATTAATTTTCACAACTCTTTTTTGACTTAACTCCACAATTCTGTCAATAAAAGCTGTCCAGCTTTCATCTTCTTCATTCATGTTGCGATTGTATTTAAAATAAAATTCGTAACGGGAAGCAGATGTGTTTGTTGAGGCAGTTCCGCTGGGTCCATCATTCGTTGTTGCCACAACATCTTGTGTTATTAAAATTGTTTTGGTGATTTTTTTTGACCCTTTAATTCCTTTGGTGTTTACCGTTAAGGGTTCAGCATGTGCACCTTCAATACTGGCCATTAGTGTGTATTTGTTTTCAGCTTCTAGGCTCACATTGCTTATTTGTCCATTCTCATTGGTATTCAGTTCTTGTTTTTCACCGTTCTTTCCGGTAATAATTACAAGTGCATTGGCAATTGTTTTTTTAGTTTTCACATTTTTAACCACTATATCCAAAGTGATTTCACTTGAGGCCGGTTGACTTGCTTCAGGTTTTCCTGTCATGTAAACTAATTGTTGAATTACTTTACCTGATTTAATGCCCTTCGTGTCAATATTTCCGGTTAAAGATTTTTTACCATCTACTTCTGCATATAAATTGTACTTTTTATCCGGCTCTAATTCAATACCGTCAAACTTTCCTTTTTCATTTACGTTAAATGTTTTTGTTTCACCACCTACTTCTTCTAATGAAAGTAGAGCACCAACCATAGGGTTTTTCGTTTTAGCATTATCAAAAACAACAGCATTAAGTTTAATTGTGCTATGTTTTGCTTTTACTTTACCCATTAATTTTACAGGCTCTAAATTAACTTCGCGTTTAATTTCCTGATAGGTCAATTCTTCACTTACAAAAACATCTTCATTATAAAACTCTTCACCATCACCGGACTGATAAGAAAAATTATACTCTACCCCCGGAGGCAATATCGTTGAAAATACGCCGTTTACCACTTTAGGGCGGTAAGTACCAACAATTTCACCGGTGTTTTTATTGGTTACTTGAATGATTAAATCTTCAGGAAGTTTTTCACCTTCCGCAGGAATAATTTGTCCTTTAAATAAAGCCAATGGTTTTTCTTTTGTTCCTTCAATAGTAATCATGTACAAATCTTTTTCGCCAAATCCTCCTTCGTGTGCAGATGATAGATATCCTCTTTTGCCGTCAGGTGAAGTCACATAAAACACATCGTCATCTGTGGTGTTAATCGGGTAGCCCATATTGGTTACATAATCAAATCTATCTTCTTCGTTTAACGTAGCAAACATGATGTCATAGCCACCCATGGATTTGTGGCCTTTGGATGCAAAAAAGAAAGTATGTCCATCGGGATGAATGAAGGCTCCGTCTTCATCGTATTCTGTGTTAATTGTAGGACCCATATTAAACGCTTTACTCCATTGTCCGTTAGGTAATTTCAGGCATCTGTAAATGTCACTTCCGCCATAACCGCCCGGTCTATCTGATGCAAAAAATAAAACATGTCCATCGCCGCTCAAACAAGCATGCGATTCGTGATATTTTGAGTTTACGTCAGAACCAAATGTTTTTAAGGCTGTCCATCCTTTCCCATCAAAAGTACTGTAGTAAATATTCCCGCTCATTCCTTCTCCAATATCTTTATACATAATGAGGGTTTGTCCGTCGGCTGATAAGTTAATAGAAGCTTCCATTCCGCTGGTATTGATGTTTTCGGAAATGGATTGCGGAGAGCTCCAATTGCCTTGATCATCTTTATAGCTTACTACAATATCTTCATTGTATTGCCCGCTAAAATCTTTTAAACCTCCTGTAGTATTAGGTCTTCTTGTCGTATAAATTAACATGCGTTCATCAGAACTTAAAACCGGACTATACTCAGGATAAATACTGTTAATGCTATCGCCTAGGTTTGTAATTTTAATATTTATTGGACCTTCAACTGCAGTTTTAGCATTTTTAGAATACATGCGGTGGTGCTCCAGCATTTTCTTCCAATCTTTATCATTAGGGCCTACAAATTTTTCAAACTTATTGTATTGTTCTAAAGCCTCTTCAAATTTATAATTGATATGTAAAGCTTGGCCATAATAAAAGTGGGCAAGAGGGGGCGTACTTTTTTCGTTGTAATCATCAATTTTATAACCCTTGTTTACACTTTTTACAGCCATTTCAAGATGTCTTTCGGCTGATGCTTTTTGTGTAGCCGAACGTAAATAACATACTCCAATCAGGTAATGAATATTAGCGCTGGTGGAATCAATCTCATAAGCCGCCTGGAAGTTATCTTTAGCTTGAATATAATTCTCTTCAAGCATGAGGTATGAACCTTCCATAAAATATTCTTTATAGGTTCCGCCGGCTTTTACCTGAGAAAATAAATTATGACTGAAAATAGTAAGAGTAAATAAGATTAAAAATATTCGCATTACAACATAGTTTTAAAGTAGCAAATATAAAATTTTATTTTGCATTTAAGTAAGTTCGTAGGTTGAAAACAGCACTTTATCGACAAAAGTGTGAGTCTAAAATGGATTTAATTAACAAGTAAGCAGCATAAATATTTATATTTGCCACTTATTTAGAAAATTGACCACTGCCGAAGAAATAGCCCGAAGAAGAACATTTGCCATTATTGCGCATCCGGATGCGGGTAAAACCACATTAACTGAAAAATTGCTTCTATTTGGTGGCGCTATACAAACAGCAGGTGCAGTTAAATCTAACAAAATTAAAAAAGCTACTACCTCCGATTTCATGGAGATAGAAAAGCAAAGAGGAATTTCCGTATCCACTTCTGTAATGGCCTTTGATTATAAAAATTATAAGGTGAATATTTTGGATACGCCGGGGCATGAAGATTTTGCCGAAGACACCTACCGAACTTTAAGCGCCGTGGATAGTGTAATTATGGTGATTGATTGTGTTAAAGGTGTTGAACCGCAAACCAGAAAACTGCTTGAGGTTTGTCGAATGAGAAATACTCCTGTTATTGTTTTTATCAATAAGTTGGATAGAGAAGGACAAAACCCTTTTGATTTATTAGATGAAATAGAAAAAGAATTAAAGATTAAGGTAAGGCCAATGACCTGGCCAATTGGTATAGGTAAATCTTTTAAAGGAGTATATGATTTAACCCAACATTCTCTTAATTTATTTACAG
This sequence comes from Sphingobacteriaceae bacterium, assembly GCA_016715905.1. NCBI lineage: Bacteria > Pseudomonadati > Bacteroidota > Sphingobacteriia > Sphingobacteriales > Sphingobacteriaceae > Sphingobacteriaceae bacterium. The sequence continues at coordinate 329,585 of JADJXI010000005.1, forward strand.
GGGATAGTAAAACTACTGTGGAAGAGGCTATAGAAATTAAGGATATAGAGGATAAGGCAATTGATAGAAAGGTGGGAGAAGATTTTGCTGTTCAGCTCAGGGCAGACGTAGAATTATTGAATGGCGTATATGACGAACTGAATATTGCAGATTATTTGGATGGAAAAATCAGTCCTGTTTTTTTTGGAAGTGCAGTAAATAATTTCGGTATTCAAGAATTATTGAATTGTTTTGTAAGTATTGCTCCTTCGCCCAAAGATAGAGAAACTGATATGGGAATTATAAAGCCAACTGATCAAAAATTCAGCGGGTTTATTTTTAAGATACATGCCAATTTAGATCCTAAGCATAGAGATCGGATTGCCTTTTTGCGAATATGTTCCGGTGTGTTTGAAAGGAATAAATATTATTATCATGTACGTGATAAAAAGGAATTGAGATTTAGTAACCCAACAGCTTTTATGGCACAGCAAAAATCTATTATTGATGAAGCTTATCCTGGGGATGTAATTGGTTTGTATGATGCAGGCAACTTTAAAATTGGTGATACTTTAACCGAGGGCGCTAAGTTTTACTATAAAGGGATACCAAGTTTTTCTCCGGAACTTTTCCGATTTGTAAATAATATGGATCCTATGAAAACAAAACAATTACAAAAAGGATTAGAGCAATTAACAGATGAAGGCGTAGCCCAGCTGTTTACTCGCAAAGTGGATGGAAGAAAAATAATAGGAACTGTTGGCGCTTTACAATTTGAAGTTATACAACATCGATTGAAAGCCGAGTATAATGCAAGCGCATCATTTGAGCAATTAAATTTATATAAGGCGTTATGGATAAGTTGTGATGATAAAAAAAGTTTGGATGCATTTATGACTGATCGAAGTGCGCATATAGCAATCGATAAAGAGGGTAGGTTTGTATTTTTAGCAGAAAGCGCATGGCTTTTGCAAATGGCATCTGAAAAATTCCCAGCCATTCAATTCCACTTAAAGAGCGAATTTTAAAAAAAAAAGCCTTGTTATTTGGAACAAGACTTTTTTTGATTATTATTTATTTGCAATTATTTGGTAGCCACTTCTTCGGCTAAATTACTACCGGTAAAATTTGCATATTTTTGAAGAATAGAGATGGCTTTTTCTTGTGAAGTTAAAGCGCTTACTTCTTTTTCTTCTGCGTTATTTAAAACGCCTAATTTAGAAGAGGTGCTGTGCATGGCGTAAGCTTCTTGACGTAATTCTTTTGCCATTTTAATTTCAAAAGACGCAATATCACTCAATTCATTCACTTTTTCAACAAGTCGGTCTGAGGCGTGTGTGAATTCAGATAGTTGAGTAACCGTCATTTGATTTTTGTTGTATTTTTCGAGATTTAATTTTCCTGCAATTTCCGAAGCCTGGATTAATTTAAGTTCAGATTGCTTTTGAATTTCGTTTGCAGATTTTAATAAGTGAGCTTTGTCAGAACCGGATTTTAATGCAGCTTCATGTCTTAATGTGTTCTCGACTAATACTAGGGCTTCTGCTTGTTCAAGAAGTTGGCCAATAAATGCCGCAGAATTATAACAATTGGCATTATTAAAATAATTAAAGGTATTGTTGTCGATCGTTTCTTTTTTGCTGTTATCCTTTGCAATTGATTTCTCTTCGCTAATGAGCGTAGGATATACTTTTTTTACAGCGACTTCTGTAATTTTGGAATTTTGAGGAGCGTTTGTTTCAATGTCTTGTGTTGTTTTTGCTATTTGTGTTTTTTGAATAGAATTACCTCCAAGTACTTGTAGTGTTCTTCTCTCAGCTTGGTGGTTTTGTGTCTGACTGCTCACGGTCATATAGAGGGCAAGTGCCAGCAATGTTGAAAATAAATTTCTTGTTTTCATAACAAATATTTTTTAAAAAGATTAATTTTTTCATTTATCAATGTTTAAGGTTATTATTTAATTGGGTTACGCCATTTGTTTTTAAGTACTAAGCCGGCGAAGCTCTTATGCATTATTTTACGTATACTTTTTAAAAAGGTTTTGTTTTGGATGCATTATTTTTTACCTTTCGTTATGAAATATATTTTATTATTATTGTGTTTGTTTTTTTCTTCGACTTTCTTTAGTCAGGAATTAATTACTCCACCGGAATACGAAGCCAAATTAATCGGCGGTAAAATTGCACATGAACAAATAGTAGAGACTCAATTGACTCTTTCTAAATCAATTTTAAACTACAAGGACCCTATAGATGTAGTGGTCTTTTTCGATTTAGATTCTATAGGAAGAGCTGTTAATCCTAAGTTTCAGAAGAATGTAAATAATTTAGTTCGTTTGGAAGTTGCCCGATTGTTTAAATATTTTTCTTTTTATCGTACGCAAAGTGCAGCCGCCTCTCCTTGGTCATATTGGTATGCAGTGAAAATTTTACCGGATAGATATTCTAAATATTTCAAACAAGCGAGTAAACTCAAATTAAAAAATTTACCTGCAGATAGTTCGTTTGTAATTTATAGTAAGGCGGATAGGTCGCCGGAATATTTTAAAAACGGGGAAGATGGTATAAGTGAGTTTATTCTTTCCCAAATCGAATATCCAAAATTAGCTGTTGAGAAAAGCATAGAAGGAACAGTTGTTATTGAGTTTGTTGTTGAAACAAATGGGTATGTTACAGGTATAAATATCAAACAAGGAGTGAATGGTGGTTGTTCCGAAGAAGCAGTTCGTTTGATTCAGAAAACTAAGTGGATTCCGGCTCAATTAAATGGAAAATATGTAAGGTATAAAACTACATATCCTATTACTTTTAGTTTACGAAATGTGAACAAAGATGGTACATCAACCATAGGGCAGTAAATTAAAATTTCTCTCCCTCCATTCGAGCAACCACAGCACTTGCTACGGCATTTCCTACAACATTGGTGGCACTTCTTCCCATGTCAAGCAATTGATCAACAGCAAGTAAAAGTAAAAGACCTTCACCTGGAATTTTAAATAGGGTTAGCATTCCGGCAATCACCACCAAAGAGGCTCTTGGTACACCGGCCATACCTTTACTGGTTAATAGTAAAATCAACATCATTTGAATTTGATCAGCAAAACCAATTTCAATCCCATAACTTTGCGCAATAAAAATTGTTGCAAATGTCATATACATGATACTTCCATCTAAATTAAATGAATAACCCAAAGGCAAAACAAAACTTACAATTCTATTGCTAATTCCATGCGATTCCAGGGCTTCAATGGTTTTAGGCATAGCGCTTTCACTACTTGCGGTGCTAAAAGCAAGTAAAATAGGTTCTTTAATATCTTTAAGAAGTTTGAAAAATTTAATTTTAAAAAGTGCACTTATGCCAAATAATACAACAAATACAAAGAAAAGCAGTCCACCAAAAAAACAGGAGATTAGATAAAGGTATCCACTTAATACATCTAATCCTTGTTGAATAACCACAGCGGTTAAAGCTCCAAAAATACCAATGGGGGCAAAGCTCATAACGAAATTCGTCACTTTAAACATAACATGAGACAAACTATCGAATGCTTTAATTATAGGTTCGCCTGCTTTGCCAACTCCTGCAGCTGCTACTCCGAAAAATAAAGCAAAAACTACAATGGGTAAAATATCATTTGAAGCCATTGATCGAATCACACTTTCGGGAATAATGTGATCTAGGAAATTTTTGGCGCTTTGTGCATTTGATTTTATGCCGGTATCTGCATTGGCTGCAGGTAAATCTAAATGCATTACTTTTCCGGGTTCAAATAAATTAACAATAACCAAGCCAAGTGCTAAAGCAATTAATGTGGCTGTGGTAAAATAGAGCATTGTTTTTATTCCAATTCTTCCAACACTTTTAAAATCACCAACCTTTGCCACGCCAACTACTAAAACAGCTAAAACTAACGGCGCTATTATCATTTTTATAAGATGAAGAAAAATATCACTCAGGATTGAAAAATTAGAAGCTATGCTTTTTTTATAGCTCACTAAATAACTCTTTTCTAATTGAACAAATTTTTGCTCTAATTCAATTTTAGCTGATTCTGATTTCACTGAAGTAAGTATGGATCTATCAATGGAAAAGGGATGATGATTAATATTCACATTTATCAAATAACCCACCAAAATTCCCAAGAGCATGGAGATCATTATAAAAACGATTAACTTATTTTGAGCAAATTTTTTCTTCATCATAATACTTCTTTTAATGTTTCCATTTTCATACTTCTCGAACCTTTGATTAAAATTGTTGCTCCGGCAATATTTTTATTTTTAAGATATTCTAAACATGTTGCAGTTGAATTAAAAAACAGGTAGGAATTTTCAGCTAATTTAAAAAACTCGCCTCCTACAAAACAAACATTTTTGAATTGCTTCTCCTTAATGAGTTCTATTATTTTTTTATGTTCTAATGCGCTGTATTCTCCTAATTCAAACATATCACCTAATAAAAGTAATTTATTTTCAGCGGGGAAAGAAGCGAAATTTTCAATAGCTACTTTCATGCTGTCCGGATTGGCATTGTACGCATCTAGAATTAAAGTGTTTTTATTTGTTTTATCAAGTTGTGATCGGTTCATGTTGGGCTCGTATTTTTCGAGCGCAGTTTTTATTAACTCTTCATTTACTCCAAAATAAATACCAATAGCCGATGCAGCTAATAAATTGATGAAATTATATTGACCTGTTATTTTTGTGTGCAGTATTTGAATATTATCCCAATTTGTGAAATTAGATTTGGCACAGAAACGATAACTCACGCATGCGTTTGTTGAATCCTCTTTGCCCAGAATGTCATTTTGTAAGCCTCTACCATACGTAAATTTTTCCAGACCATAGGATAATTCCTGCAACACCTCGTCATCACCATTCAGAAAAATTTTGCCTTTTGTTTTTTGTATAAAGCGATATAATTCACTTTTTCCTTTTTTAACCCCTTCAATTCCTCCGAATCCTTCAAGATGAGCCTTCCCAATATTAGTAATCAGTCCATACGTTGGCTCTGCTATTTGACATAATTCATGGATTTCCCCTTGATGGTTAGCTCCCATTTCAATTATTGCGAACTGGTGATCTTTTCTTAAACGAAGTAGAGTTAAAGGAACACCGATATGATTATTTAAATTACCCATCGTATAAAGCACATTAAATTTTTCGCTTAATACTGCATTGATTAATTCTTTATGTGTGGTTTTTGCATTACTACCCGTGATCCCTAATACCGGAATTGTAAATTGTTTCCTATGATAGTTGGATAATTGTTGTAATGCTTTAAGGCAATCGTTTACATAAAAGTGTTTGGATGAAGTTTGATATTCCGGTTCATCAACTACCACGTATTTAGCGCCATTTTCAAGTGCCGTTAATGCAAACGTATTCGCATTAAAATTACTACCCTTTAAAGCAATAAATAATGAGTTATTAGTGATACTTCTTGTATCTGTACACACTTGCATGTCACATTCAAGAAAGGCCTTATAAAGCTCAGGTAATGGGGTAGGAATCGCCACAGTACAAAATAAAAAACCCCTGAGCAATTCACTCAGGGGTTTTATCAAATTTATCAACAAAACTATTTGCCTAAACCAACCGGACTACCTACGCGCACCATTGCGCACCGGAATCCTAGCCAAGCTGTAGACTGGCGCTGATCTAAAAATCTTCTTGTACCCGGATTTAGGAAGTATGCCCGATCTCTCCAGCTACCACCCTTAAATACTCTGGCCTTGTCATTTACTAAAGATGTTTTTGCGTATTCATACATAATCTTATCACCTCTTGAGCCGTAAGCATCTTCACCATCTTCATAATAAATACTTGACATTACATCACCATCTAAATAATTGATATAATCTGCTGTTTTATAATTACGACGTTCATCCAAATTATCCGTTGAAATGGCAGTAGAAACCTCTCTCCATTGTACACGACCCGGAATATCTGCTTTACCATCCGGCGATGCATTATTATTGCCATTTGCCTCATTTGTCATGATGGTAAGTACACTGTCAGTTACTTCAATAGGATCAGCAGTGACACCATGAGCAGACGGCTCATTTACCTTGTGTTTAAACTTCTGATAAATTGGTCCATCTACATTCGTTAGAATTTCTCCACCCATTCCACCAATTAAAGTGGTACTATCGCGTTTTTGTGTTGTGAAAATATTACCACGGAAAGGACGAAACTCATCAGCGTCCTGAATCGTATTTGGACGATATACATCCATTACCCATTCGGAAACGTTACCGGCCATATTATAAAGACCGTAATCATTAGGCCAGTAAGAGTAAACAGGCGCAGTTACATCAGCATTATCATTCAAATACCCGGCTACACCCATATAATCACCCGCACCTCTTACAAAGTTTGCATTAATTTGACCCAAATAATTATCGGTAGCATTACGAACTCCATGTCCGTTCCAAGGATAAATTCTTCTATCAGTAATACGCTCACCAATTGTGTTTCCAATTAAACCGTATGATGCATATTCCCATTCAGCTTCAGTTGGGAGGCGGTATTTTGGCAAAAATATACCATCTTCCATACGAACATCTCTCTCTGGATTTTGTTCATCAAATGAAGGTAATTTTTGTTTCAATTGTCCTTGCCATTTCCCCGATAAATAAGCTTCTGTACTAAAATAATCCTGGTCTGAAGGGTTTGGTACATGATCAATTAAACCTTCACGAATTAAAATGAATTCGTTTACGCGATCAGTTCTCCATGCACAAAAATCATTAGCCTGCAACCAGTTTACACCAACAACAGGGTAATCACGGTATGCCGGATGACGTAAATAATACTCTACATATGGCTCATTATATGCTAGTTTTTCGCGCCATACTAATGTATCAGGTAAGGCTTTGTAATAAATATCAGGGAATGTAGGTCCAAAAACTCTTCCGGTCCACCATAAGTATTCAAGGTAAGAAAAATTACTTACTTCTGTTTCATCCATATAAAACGAAGAAACAGTTACTCTTCTTCCTGTATTATTCCATTCATAAGTTACATCATGCTCAGTACGGCCCATAGTAAATGTTCCGCCTTCAATAAGCACAAGGCCAGGACCAGTTTCTTGTTCTTCATATGGAGGTTTTTCAAAACCTCCATTCATAGGATCATTATAAGCCCATCCTGTTACTGGAGAACGCTCCTGAGAACATGAAAACAAAACAGCGGCAGTTAAAAAGGCCATTGTTTTGCGATTTTTTATCCATTTGATTTTCATAGTATCACCGGTTATAATTAACGCTATAACGTTTAATTTTTAAAAAGGTTACAATATATTTAGAATGAAGGACAACTTGTGGTCCTGTATTTCTTACTTTTCTTTTTACACTCGAACTGAATCTGCAACGAAATTTCATGCGATCCGGCAGTGTTACCCGCTAATTTTGAGATTGTTACATCATAACTATACCCAAACTTAAAATTGTTGTTTTGAATACCTACTACAGCAATAACAGCGTCTGAATTTCTATACCATAAACCGGCCACAAACGGACCTTTTATGTACTGAAGCCCTAAATTTAATTGCTGGAATTTTTGTTGGGCCTGAAATAATATACCCGGCGATAAAAATTGGTCACTTCCGCGGCCCCCGATTGGAATCATAGCGCCTGCATGTCCGGTAAACTTAACCGGAAGTTTTGAAAAGCCTAATAAACCTTCATCTGGTTGATTAATATGATGAACAGCTATTCCAAAAAAGTAAAGTTTACTAAAACCTAGAACACCCGCTGAAAAGTCTACATTTTTCTTGCTCAGAGAAGGAACAACTTCTTGTGTATTCCAAACAAAACCTCTTCTAGCATCAATCATATCGCCAAAATTTAATTTGGTTTTATCTAGTGTTTTTTGAAGATAAGTTGCCTGTAATCCAAACTTTAATGAAAACTCACGATTAATAACAGCATGATAGGCATACATTAAACTAAAGTTTGTAGTTTTTAAAGTACCATTTCCTTGATCATCGGTAGTTACAAGCGCTCCAATACCTCCAGCTAAAGCATCAATATGCATATCAAATGCACCTGAATAAGTAACATAAGTAGGACCGGAAATATTGGGCCATTGATTACGATAATTCATGCAAATCCTCGGACATCTGGCAGTACCGGCAAAAGCAGGATTTAGGTAAATTGGGTTAGAATAGAATTGCGTAAATTGAGGATCCTGAGCTTTTATTTCATTAAAGCATACAGTAAACAACAATAACGGTAACAGAATACGTGGATTCATAAAATTTGTTAACCTAATCCTACAAATATATTAATTCATTTTTAAACACAAAAACAAAAACCAAACAATAATTAAATTATAAATACGTTATTTTATCGATTTGTTCGACCGTTTGTCATATTCTAATTCACTATCATTGAATCGTATTTGCATATTATTTTTCTTTTTTTCTAGCTCTTTCATTTTCGGACAAAAAAATGTGTATTTATCTGAAAAACAAGATATTAACACAAAAATCAGCTCTTCTAGAATAACAAGACAAAGTTTGGCAGATACGGCTGTTTTAAAATTAGAAATGACTGATGTTCAGTATGATAATTCTAAAAACAATTTCCCTTACTTCCTTATTTCCAAAAGAACGGATTACGATGTTAACGCAATTCCTACACTTATAGTTAAAAAAGCAAATAAGGTTACAGCAGAACAGCAAGTAATCATTAATAAGTTCTATTCCAGTTATTTACAAAACGATTTTTTTGCCGAACCTTTAAATAGTTTGGCTGGCCACTCAAATTTGAATTCCCATAAGATTCACCCTTTTCGCAAGACTAAAACAGGAGAAATTGAAGAATTGATTGAATACGATGTGAATTGGCAGACCACCAGTGAAAACAGAAGAGCTAAACAAAAGGCAACGTCTTCTTTTAAAAACAACTCTATTTTGGCGGGTGGTAAATGGATAAAAATGTCAATCACTAAAAATGGAATTTATAAAATAGACCGATCATTTTTAATAAAGGCCGGAATTAATGTTGCGTCGATTAACCCTAAAAATATAAGAATTTATGGCAATGGGGGAGTGGCCTTGCCCGAATCAAATGCAGCCTTCAGATACGATGACTTAGAGGAGAATTCAATTCAGGTGATTGGTGAAAGTGATAATGTATTTAATGAAGAAGATTATATTTTATTTTATGCCAAGGATAATATCAAGTGGAAAAAGAACACAGGTAACGGCATAAAGTTCTCTTATGAACAAAGTATGTATTCTGACAAGGCCTATTACTATTTAAATTGTGATATCGGACCCGGAAAAAGAATGCTCAATCAACCTAGCTCTTCAGGCCTTGCTTTTTCAACTACCAACACTTATGATTATTTAAATTTTCATGAAGAGAATTCAATCAATTTCATGAAAAGCGGACGTCAGTTTTTTGGAGAGTATTTTGATATCAATACTTCATATGGATTTAGTTTTACAGATGGTAATTTTGTGGTAGGTGATTCTTTAATTTGCGAGGGCACAATTGCCGGACGCGCATCAACTGAAACTTTTTTTAATATAAACGGAAACGGTTTGAATTTTAATTTGAAAACTTTTGGTGTTGACGTTTCAAACTACCTGGCATCCTATGCCAACGTTCAGTCTAATTTTCAAAAAGTACAAAACAATAACAGTAGTGCAATAGCCATTAATGTGGTTAAGTTAACTGCAGCTAGTATAGGTTGGTTAGATAAAATTATCATTAATGCAAGAAGAACGTTAGTTGCCGACAAGCAGTTTAATTTTAGAGATTCGCGATTAACAACGGGCGCAGGCTTATTAGCAAAATACGTAATTGCTAATCCAATTGGTTCTTCGCTTAGTGTTTGGAATGTAACCGACTATATAAATCCTTTTATACAAGATTACAACAGCTTTGCCGGTAGTGTTGAATTTACAGCACCTAGCGATTCATTAATGGAATATGCTGTTAGTCCGGCTAATGATTATTATGCGCCATCTTTTGAAGGTGAAGTCATAAATCAAAATTTACACAGTATCGCGCAGGCTGATTACATTATTGTTACTCATCCGCTTTTTGTTGCTCATGCACAACGTTTGGCTACCTTACATAATCAAAACGAAGGATTATCATATGCTATAGTTACTACAGATCAAGTTTATAATGAATTCAGCAGTGGTATGCCGGATGTATGTGCCATTCGTGATTTTATTAGAATGTTGTATACACGTAATTTCAGCACTGGTAAACAACCAAAATATGTATTATTATTTGGCGATGGATCTTATGATAATAAAAATTTAAGCTTGGAATCAAATAGTGCGCTAATTCCTACCTATCAAAGTCCATTCTCCCTCTCGCCACTTCAAAGTTTAGCTACAGATGATTTTTTCGCTTTGATGGATCTCAATGAAGGTAATACGCCTGAATCTATTGGGTCATTGGATATCGGAGTAGGTCGCATTGTGAGTAGAAATATTGCAGAAGCAGATGCAGTTACAGCAAAAATTGAAAATTATTACAAAAAAGAAAGTGATTTTAAAATTGCAGATCCGGTTCCGGCGAATTGTACAGCAGGAGAAACTTCGGTTTTTGGCGATTGGAAAAACTGGATAATCTTTTTAGGTGATGATGAAGATTACAGTACGCACATGGCCGACGCCGATAAATTAGCTATAAAAATAAAAAATTCTCATCCGAGTTTTAATTTAGATAAAATTTATCTCGATTCTTATCAGCAATTTTCTACGCCGGGCGGACAACGCTATCCGGATGCATTAACGGATTTGGAAAAAAGATTGAAAAAAGGAGCTTTAATTTTTAATTACACCGGTCATGGCGGAGAGGTTGGATTAACTGCCGAACGTTTGGTTGATTTAGAGACCATTAATAACTGGGAAAATTTTAACCGATTAAGTTTGTTTGTTACAGCTACATGTGAATTTACACGCTATGATGATCCGGGCAGAATTTCAGCGGGTGAATTTTGTTTATTAAACAGTAAAGGTGGAGCCATCAGCCTTTTTACTACTTGTCGCTTGGCATTTTCTCATTCTAATTTAACTTTAAATACAGCATTGTATGATTATATGTTTAAAAAGTTACCTGATGGAAAAAGACCTTGTTTAGGTGATATCATTAGAAGAACAAAAGATACTTTGAATCAAAATTTCAATTACTCTAACTTTCATCTAATTGGTGATCCTGCAATAACTTTAGCTGTGCCTGATCAAAAAGTGGTTACTACCATGATTAATACAAATACTTTGAGTCCTTCCAGCTCAGACACCTTGGGAGCACTGGCAAAAGTTACGGTGAAAGGATATATATCCGATACTTTAGGGAATAAGCTCACAAACTTTAATGGCTTAGTTTATCCTACAGTATTTGATAAGGAAACTAAAATAACTTGCCTGTTGAACGATGAAGGTTCTTATTATGTTACGCCCGGTTTACCTTATTATTTTAATTTGCAAAAAAATGTTTTGTTCCGTGGAAAAACAGAGGTAAAAAATGGAGACTTCACTTTTACATTTATGGTTCCAAAAGACATCAGTTTTGCTTATGGTCCAGGAAAAATAAGTTATTATGCATCTAATGGAATTTTAGAAGCCAACGGGGCATATACCAATGTGGTAGTGGGCGGAGGTTCAAACAATACCGTGGTAGATAATGAAGGTCCGCAAATTGAAGTGTTTTTAAATGACTCCCGATTCGTAAACGGAGGTACCACCAATGAAAAACCTATACTTTACGCCAACTTAACCGACAGCAGTGGAATTAATACCATTGGCACAAGTATTGGACATGATATTTCTGCTGTGCTTGATGGCGAATCCAATAAGCCCTTTATTTTAAATGATTTTTACGAAGCCAATCTAAACACGTATCAAGCCGGAACCGTTCGTTTTCCTTTTGATGAATTAAAAGAAGGAAATCATCAATTGGTTTTTAAAGCTTGGGATATTCAGAATAATTCCAATAAAGTGAGTATAGATTTTGTTGTTGCACCTAAAGCTGAGCTAGCGCTTAAGCATGTACTTAATTATCCTAATCCGTTTACCACTTCCACTAAATTTTACTTAGAACATAATCAAGCTTGTGAACCCTTAAAAGTAACCGTACAGGTATTTACTATTAACGGAAAGCTGGTAAAAACGCTACAAAAATCAGTTACTTGTGAAGGTTTCAGGCCCGAAGGAATTGATTGGGATGGCCGAGATGACTTTGGCGATAAATTAGGTAGAGGAGTTTATATTTACAAAGTGGCCATACTCGACAAAGACAGTAAAAAAGCAGAAAAAACAGAGAAATTAGTAATTTTAAATTAGTAAATTAGCTTCCCCAAAATTATATCCGGTACATGAGATTAAGTATATATATTTTTGTTTTGATTTTCCTTTCAAACAGATTGGTTTCGCAAATCAGCGCGCAATCTTTATCCGGACAAACAATTAATCCAATAACTACAGCTGTTCCGTTTTTATTAATTAGTCCGGATAGCAAACAAGGTGCTATGGGAGATGTTGGAGTGGCTACTGATCCCGATATTAATTCAATACATTGGAATTGCAGTAAACTGGCATTCGCAGAAAAACGTTTTGGATTTGGATTTACGGTTACTCCCTGGTTAAGATTACTCGTGCCAGACATTAATTTATATTATTTATCAGGATATGGTAAATTAGATAAAAAGGGAAATATGGCAATTGGCGGTTCTTTACGATATTTTAGTTTGGGAAATATTGAATTAACCAATGCCACCGGAGTTAAAACCGGTGATTATACCCCTAATGAGTGGGCCATGGATCTTGCTTTTTCTCAAAAACTATCAAAGAATTTCTCTTTAGGATTAGCCGGTCGTTATATTAATTCCAGCATTAGCAGAGTCTTCTTTAATGGTAGTCAAGGGAATGCGGCTAGTACGGTTGCAGTAGATTTAACCATGTTTTACAAAAGTAATTTTGTGGATTTAGGAAGTAAAAAAGCCATTATAAATGGTGGTTTGGCATTTACTAATGTAGGTGCAAAAATTAAGTATTCAAATGATCAGAATTTTATTCCCATGAACCTGAGATTGGGCGGTGGATTAAAAGTAAGTTTAGATGATTACAATACTATTGGGTATTATTTAGATTTTAATAAGTTATTGGTTCCAACCCCTCCTATTTATCAGTATTCGGTTGACGCCAACGGTCAATTATTATATGTAACCGATCCGGCCACAAATGAAAAAGTAATTTTAGCCGGGAAAAATCCAAATGTTCCGGTGGCTCAGGGTATTTTGCAATCCTTTAATGATGCGCCCGGAGGTATGAAAGAAGAAATGCAGGAAATCAATATCAGCAATGGTTTTGAGTATTGGTACAACAACGTATTTGCCTTCAGAGCCGGTTATTTTTACGAACCAAAAACTAAAGGCTCCCGTCAGTTTTTTACCTTTGGTGCCGGAGTAAAATACAGTATCATCAATATAGACGGATCTTATCTAATTCCAACCGTGCTAAACAATCCATTACAAAGAACTTGGCGTATTTCCATTAGTTTTGACTTTGATGCAGCCAAAAAGAAGGAAGATCCTGCCGCTACCGCTCCTTAATCCTTTTCACAAGCTCTTGTGCATAATTGCATGAATAACCAACATGAGGTATATGTTCTATTCGGCATATTTGTATTATGCCTAAGTATACCCTGTTGTTAATTATAAGCTGCGCACTTTTTTTAAGCGCATGTACGTCAAAACCTAAAGAGGATGATAAAACCATTTTCAGTTATAATGAAATGGCCGGAATTTCATCTTTAGATCCTGCACAGGCGATTAATTTTGAAAATATCTGGCCGGTTAATCAATTATTTAACGGGTTGGTACAAATGGACGATAAAATGAATGTAATACCCGGCCTGGCCCATAAATTCAGTATTAGCGAAAATGGATTGGTGTATACATTTCATTTGAGAAACGATGTTTTTTTTCACGATAACCCTTGTTTTGAAGGTGGAAGGGGTAGAAAAGTAAATGCAAAGGATTTTGTTTTTAGTTTTGATCGTTTATATGATCCTAAGGTAAGCAGCGCAACAACTTTATTAAGTAATATAGATCGAACTGAAAAAACCAATTACAAAGGTTTTGAAGCCCTTGACGACAGTACATTTAGAATAACGCTGAAACAACCTTTTGCTGCATTTTTAAGCATTTTAACCATGAAGTTTTTTAGTGTTATTCCATATGAAGCAATAGATTATTATAAGCAAGATTTCAGAAGAAACCCGGTAGGCACCGGCCCATTTGTTTTTAAATTGTGGGAAGAGGGAACTAAGTTGATTTTATTGCGTAACGCAAATTATTATGAAGTGGATGAAAATAATAAGAGTTTACCTTATTTGGATGCAGTCTCGGTTTCATTTGTACGCGATAGGGAAACAGCATTTATGGAATTGTTAGGAGGTAAGTTTGATATGTTAAGTGGTGCAGATGCTTTTAATACCAATGAGGTATTGGATAAGAATGGCGACTTAAAAGATTCGTACGCACAAAAATTTTATTTGCAAAAACAAACCTTTTTAAAAACGGATTATATAGGATTTTTAATTGATGAAAGTATTCCTATTGTAAAAAATTCACCATTGCGTTTAAAAGCTGTTCGACAAGCCATCAATTACGGTTTTGATCGCGATAAATTGATTAAGTATTTACGTAGCAATGTAGGTGAGCCTGCACATGCCGGATTTATTCCAATGGGAATGCGCTCTTACGATACCGCTAAAGTAAAAGGCTATTATTACAGCCCGGATAAAGTAAGGGAATTATTGGCGCTAGCCGGATTTCCAAACGGTAAAGGACTGCCTGAAATTACCATGTACGCAACAGATAATTATAAGGAACAAGTTGAATTTATTCAGGCACAGTTATCAGAAAATAACATAAAAATTCAGGTGAGTATTGAAAAACCTACGGTGTTAAAACAGGCCGTAAACAGTTGCGAATACACTATGTTTAAAAAATCATGGGTAGGTGATTATGCCGATGAGGAAAACTTCATGAGCTTATTTTATAGCAAAAATTTTTCTCCGCAAGGTGTAAATTATTTTCACTATAACAATCCTGAGTTTGATAAAATGTATGAAACCGCACAAATTGAAAATGATGATCAGAAAAAAATTGAACTTTATCAGAAAATGGATCAAATGATTATTGAGGATGCTCCTGTAATCCCCTTGTATTATGATCAAGTAGTGCGTCTTGTTCATCATCATGTTAAAGACTTGGGGAGTAATCCTATGAATTTATTAAATCTTAAAACAGTTAAAAAAGTGAAGGAGACTAAATAATTTACATTAAATTAGATGTAAATTGTTTTGAGAATTATTGTCGGCATATTAACTATTCTCTTGTTTTTTTTTCAGTCTTGTAAGGAAGAAAAAAAGGTAGAAATCATAAAAATTCCGGTTAAAAAAGTTCAAAATGTGAACAAGGAGGTGCTTGAAGAATTGGCACATTATTATAACAGCGCATTTGGCGACACCTTATTAATTATAAATAACGATAGTTTATACACGTATCGTTTTTTTGGAAGAATATTTAATCCGGATAGTATTTATTTTACGCAGAACGGAAGGATATCTCCTTTAGGCGATAGTTTGTTTTCTGTAATTAAGAATAGCAGAATGTATGGATTGTTTGCGCCAGATTACCATGCATTAACCCTAGACTCATTGCAGAAAAACTTTTATGACAGTACCGAAAAATATTACAATGCTTCCTGCCTGGCGGCTTTTGAAGTGTATAGTAAAGATGCTTTTTTCAAATTTGGCGCACATTTAAACAAGGGAAGGTTTAACCCCGATACCCTGCTGAAAGAATGGAGGCCACAAAAGTTAGATACCAATTGGATTTCTATATTAAAATCGGGAATCCAAAACAAAAAAATAAAACAGGCTTATGACTCTTTAGAACCAAAACATTTAGGCTATAAATTTTTACAAAAAGCATTCCGCAATTATTTAATGGAAAACAAAGATGCGGAATGGGATAGTATTTCATTTGTAGGAATACAAGACACTGTCGAGTGGAGAAATAAATTAATCGAAAGATTACGAGCAACCGGCGATTATAATGATTCCCTTAAACTGAATGATAGTTTGAAATTAGCGAAAGCATTAAAGTCTTTTCAAAAGAAATTTAATTTGGATCCGGATGGAAAATTAGGGAAATACACCAAGCAAGCATTGAATCTTAGTAAGGAAACTACCATTCGGCAGATGGAAATGGCCTTAGAGCGTTGGCGCTGGGAACCTGCAAAATATCCTGAAAAATATGCTGTAGTAAATATACCTTCTGCTGATCTACATGTTTGGGAGTGGTACAAAAAAAAGAAATTAGATACTTTGGTGTTAAAGAGTAAAGTAGTAGTGGGTAAACCTGAAAATCAAACCCCCCTACTCAAAAGCAAAATCAGTAATATGCTAATTTACCCTTATTGGAATGTTCCTTTTAGTATAGCTTGGAAAGAAATATTACCTATGGTAAAAAACGATACGAATTATTTGCACAAGCATAATTTTGAAGTTATCAATCATCGAGGCGAAGTAGTGACCAATTTGGGAAAATTGAATTGGAAAAAGTACAACAAAGAAAATTTACCGATCCGTTTTCGGCAACGTATAGGAAATGAAAATAGTTTAGGCGTATGTAAATTTAATTTTCACAGCAAATACGATGTTTACATGCACGATACCAACAGTAAAAGATATTTTAAAACCTTTTACAGGTATCAAAGTCATGGATGTATTCGACTTGAAAAGTATATGGAGCTTGCTCGGTTTTTAATTCGAGACGACACCTTGCGGATTCCGTACGACACTTTAAATGCATACTTTGAAAGAGAACAGCAAGTGAAAATTAATTTAAAAAAGCCTTTACCGCTTTATGTAAAATATTTCACGGTTGGTGTAGATAGTATTCAGCAATTAAATATGTTTTTAGACATTTATAAAAAAGATCTACAAATGATGAAAATGATTTACAATAATTAATTATAGTTTTTGCTGAATTTACTTTTTAAGCGAATTAATATCCGCAGTAATTGTAAATAAATTTTTAATTCCCAATTTGTTCGAATAAAAAAAGAAAGAAACAATAGAAATTGCGGTAACCAAATACGCAATATTAGCAGCGAGTGCAGCTCCTTTTATGCCATAAATTGGAATAAAAACATGGGCAATTATTATTGAACAAATAAACCCTGCTAAATTGCAAATCAAAACCTGTTTTAGTTTTCCGATGGCCGAAAAATAATTATTTAGTATACTTATGAAACTCATAATTAAAATACCCGGGGAATATAAAAACATATAATATTTCACTTCGGAATAGCCGGTTCCCAAAATAGATACGTATAATTTGTTTGGAATAGCAAGCATAATGATAATAATGATAAAACTCAACAAACTACTTGCCTTGCTTAAAACTAACGCCATATTTACATTATAAGAACTGTTTCCGGTATTCGCTACTCTGGCTAAAAAAACAGGAGCTACACCATTGGCAATGATTAAAACGGATTCAATCAAAGAACAAGCGGTTCCGTAAAGTCCAACTTCGGTGTTATTTTCGAGCAAGTAATAACTGTATTTGTTGCTTAAAATATATAAGAGTACGCCCATTTGGCAAATGAATCCATAAATTAAAATTGGTTTTAGTTCAAACTCATTTTTTTCTTTATGCTCACGACTAAGATTGAAGGTAGAAAAAAATGAAATGGTAAATGCTAAACTAAAGGATAGTAGCATTGGATAAAGATAAGCTTCCAGGGTGAAATTTTTTAAGTAGAAGATGGCAAGGCATAAGCCTATCAATAATAATAAAGGCTGGAAAAGACAAAGAAAATTATACATGCCAATTTTTTCTTTTCCTAAAATTAGTACGCAATTAAATGTGTTTAAGATTACCAATGTTGAAATTATATAGCTTATCCATTCGTACCCCGGTAATTGCAATCCAATGCTATAAAATAAACTGTTGCCCAGGGTGCAAGCCATGAACGTATAAAGAATTCCGGTTAAAAATATCTTCTTGAAATTATACTTCGGTATAAAATAAATTAAACTATATCCTGTATAAATCTCATTTAAAATTTGAATAATTGCAATGTTTAATACAAAAATATTAATTTCTCCCCTCGAACTGGCGCCTAAATATTTGGCCGATAAAATAAAAATCAGAAAGTTTATAATTGCTACAAATCCTTTGGTAAATACACTTTGTAATATGTTACTAAACATAATGCTTTGTTAACGGAATTTAGGTTGACTTATTACCAAACAAATTCAATGCTTTGTATTAATTCAGGGTGCAAGCTTTTTGCAACCGGACATGTTTTAGCTGTGTTTTCGTATATTTTTTTTTCCTTCTCCGTGAAATTATTTTTAGGAAACACAATTTTAACTTTTATTTCACCAACTCTTCTGGGCTCCGAATACATGACTTTTGTAACGTGAGCAACAGCACCATTTATGTTTTTCATTTGTTCTTGATTGCCTTTAATCCCCATAACGGTAAGCATACAATTGGCTAGTGAGGTGGCCATCAAATCGGTAGGTGAAAAAGCAGCACCTTTACCGTGATTATCAACTGGGGCATCTGTTAAAATTTTGTTTTGACTGGCTACATGAACCGACTCTGTTCTTAATTCTCCCAAATAGGTAATTATGCTCGTTTCCATTGGTGTTGTTTAAGTACAAATGTAGGATAATAGCACGGAAATTCTTAAATTTGTTTGAATGTTTAATAAGTTTCTATACCTGTTAATGTGCTTATTTTTTTGTGTGTTTGAATTTTCCGCACAGGAAGAAAAAAGTATGACCGTTGTGGGCAATCAGGAAGGTTCTACTTTAAACGTGCTTTATAGAAATGACGGATTGGGAAAAGTTTATGCCAGTTCAAGAGGGTATGGATTTTTATATCGTAGAGGAAAGCACATAACGGGTAAAACCCGCTCGTATTATGAAATCGATTTTCAGGGATTAAAGCATCCTAAAGAAGTGAAAGTTGTTGGTACCGCAGAAAACAGAAAAAGATATGTTTACGGAAAATTAAATTCTGTTTACTTGTTCCGCGGAGGAATTGGTATTCAAAATGTTATTTTTTCTAAAGCAGATTATAAAGCTGTTGAGGTAAGATTTTCTTACTCCGCCGGTCCTGTTTTTGCTTTCGCAAAACCTTATTACTACCAATTACCAAATTACAATCCACAAACACAGCCTACTGAAGTTAGATTTAATACCGATAGTTTTACACAAGATAGTGTAGTTGGAAAGGGAAGGTTTTCAAGTGGGTTTGCAGAAGCTGTTTTTTATCCGGGCGTGAATGGTAAACTAAATTTAAGTTTTGAATATGCATCCTATACCAATTTAATCCGCGCTATTGAAACGGGAATTTCAGTTGATTATTTTCCAAAAGCAGTTCCCATAATGGCTCGTAATCCAAAAGAAAATCTTATTGTTACATTACATGTAGGATTTGTTTTTGGTAAAAAATGGTTCTAATCATGAGCGTTACAACTGATAAACCTAAAATAAGTAAACCAGATTGGTTGAGGGTTAAATTACCAACCGGTGAGGAATACACTAAAGTAAGAGGGATTGTAAGTGAGCATAAGCTACACACTATTTGTGAGAGTGGTAATTGCCCAAATATGGGTGAGTGTTGGGGTGCGGGTACAGCAACATTTATGATACTCGGTAATATATGTACCCGTAGCTGCGGTTTTTGTGCAGTAGCAACCGGAATGCCAAAAGCTGTGGATTGGGAAGAGCCGGAGCGCGTAGCGAATTCAGTAAAATTGATGGGTGTTAAACATTGTGTAATCACCAGTGTTGATCGAGATGATTTAAAAGACGGTGGCTCTATTATTTGGGCAGAAACCATAAAAGCTATTCGGAAAATAAGCCCGGAAACAAAATTTGAGTGCTTAATACCTGACTTCATGGGGAAGTGGGAAAATTTGCAAAGGATAATTGATGTACAACCCGATATTGTTTCTCACAATATAGAAACTGTTAGACGCTTAACTGCACAGGTTCGTATTCAAGCGAAATACGACAGGAGTTTGGAAGTACTTAAAAGATTAGACGAGGCGGGTGTAAAAACCAAATGCGGTGTTATGTTGGGTTTAGGTGAAACGGAAGATGAAATATTTGAAACGATTGATGATTTAGCCCATGTTAAAGTTGATGTTTTAACACTAGGTCAATACTTACAGCCAACTACAAAACATTTACCGGTTGCTAAGTTTGTTCATCCGGATGATTTTAAAAGATACAAAGAGTATGCGCTTAACAAAGGGTTTAGGTATGTAGAGAGTGGACCGTTAGTACGATCGTCTTATCACGCAGAAAAACATATTTTTTAATTGAACTATCCGCTTATTGGGATAATCTGAAAAGGCACCTCAACCATAGATTGATAATCGGCCCCGGCATCCCTAATATTCTCGTCGTTTTCTTCGAATAACCATTGAATTTCGGTGTTTTTGCCCAATTTGTGCAGGTTCTCAAGTTTTTTAAAAAGATCCAATATACATTTAGAAGATGATGTCGAGAAGTAATCTAATTGAATGATGATTGATGTTTTTTCCTTAGGCGAATTGCAATATTCATCCATGCAATCTAAAACAGGTTGATAAAAAGCCAGAGAATTTTCGGGAATGGATCTGCCTTTAATAATCAATTGACCACTTTCCGTATTAAAATTAATTCCCGGTGTTTTTCCTGTCTCTTCAATATTCAAATTTTGCATAAAACGTGCTTTAGGTTGAAACTAATATAAGTAAAAATAAACATTAAATATTAGCTTTCAAAATCAATTCTTTTTATTCATAATTTCGTTTTGAATCTTCATACTTTCTTCATGTAACAGCTGAAAAATTTTCTCAATGTGTGCAGGAGATATTCCTATTTTACGGGCTAAGGCTGCACGTGTTCTTAATATTTCCTGCCATCTTTCTAATTGAAAAATAGTAACATTATTTTCTTTTTTAAACTTCCCAATTTTGCCGATGATTTCATTTCTTTTGCCAATTGCTTCCAGTATTTCTTCATCTACTTCATCAATTAAATTTCTCAATTGTAAAAGTTCATCTGCGCTTATTAAATTTTTCGCAAATTGTTTACGTATTACTAAATTTTGCAATAATACTTTTAATTCTTCGGGTGTGATTTGCTGTTTTGCATCACTCAATGCCATAGCCGGATTGGGATGCGTTTCTATCATCAATCCGTTCATTCTTAAATCGAGTGCTTTTTGTGCTATTTCCTGTAAGTAAGTTGAATTTCCGCTGATATGGCTGGGGTCGCAAAAAATGGCCAAATCAGGAAAATGTGTTTTTAAAGCAATTGGAATTTGCCACATCGGTTCGTTTCTGTATTTATTCTGCCCGTGTTTGTAAAATCCTCTATGAACTGCTGCTATTTTTGTAATATCATTTTTAAGAAAACGTTCAATGGCACCAACCCAAAGATTTAAGTCGGCGTGAATTGGGTTTTTAATTAGCACAGGTACATTACTTCCTTTCATGGCGTCTGCAATTTCCTGCACGGTGAACGGGTTAACTGTAGTGCGCGCACCTATCCATAATACATCAACTTCCTTCTTCAGGGCTTTCTCTACATGTGTTGCGTTGGCAACTTCAACCGTAGTTTTTATTTTAAATTCTTTTTTTACTTCATTAAGCCAATCTAAAGCCTGATCGCCCATGCCTTCAAAGGAATCAGGTCTGGTTCTGGGTTTCCAAATTCCGGCTCTGAACAAAAACAAATTGGGAAGCTGCGAAAGTTCGAGTGCAGTTGTTCTTAACTGATCATAGCTTTCCGCACCACAAGGTCCGGATATAAGTAAAGGTTTTGAACTTTCTTGTAACCAGTTAGTTAATTTGTTGATGTCCATTTTATTAATCAAACTACCCTGTTTGAGGTATTCGTTATACAATATTAGCAGCCTAAATTTACAATGTGCTTATTGAAACTCCTAAAAAAATACAATTCTTTATCAATAATTCGCCATTAACCTTAATGACTGATTGTTCTAAAAAGAAAAAAGATTGCTGTAAAAAGTTTAAAAAAGGGGACCGGTGTAAAAAATGCCCCGCCTATAAGTGATTGGGTTCGTTTTAATTAATAAATTCAATCACATTTAATTTCCATAAGCAAAATTAAAATGGCGTTCTAATAGGGGCAGTATACAAATGTCATTTCAAGATTAAATCATCGAACTTTTTTAGAGGTCAATATCTCAGATATGGACGAAGAATGAAAATTTAAAAAACGCTGCAGTTTTTAAACAATAGTGCAGTTTATTAAATGATTAATCTTTTAAAAATTTACTCAATAAAGCTTTTGAGTTGTTGAACGCCTTGTACAGCTGTTTGTTTGATGTGCGTGATATTTTTAATGTAATCCAGATTAAACTCACCCGGATCTACTAAAAACTTTGGCGTTTCATGTGCAATGTGATTGAGTAGGCCGGCGGCCGGATAAACATTTAAAGAAGTTCCAATAACCACAAAATTATCGGCCTTTTCAGTAATTAAATATGCGTTATCCATTTCGGGCACTAATTCACCAAACCAAACAATGTGAGGTCGAAGTTGTGAGCCTTTATCACACAAAACACCTTCATTTAATTCAAAATTATGCAATGGGTAAATTAATTTCTCATCAACCGAACTTCTAGCTTTCATAATTTCGCCATGCAGATGTAAAACATTTTTACTTCCTGCTCGTTCATGTAAGTCGTCGATATTTTGAGTAACTACATGAACGTTGTATTTCCTCTGTAATTCGGCTATGTAGTAGTGTGCGGCATTCGGTTCGGCCTCCATCACTTGTTTTGAATGATTGTGGGAATCTAAGAACCAATTTGCGGATTCTTTCCATGTTACCAGGAGTGGCTACATCTTCAATTTTGAATTCTTCCCACAATCCTCCTGAGTCGCGAAAAGTTTTGAGTCCGCTTTCAGCGCTTATTCCGGCACCGGTAAATATTACAATATTTTTGTTGGCCATTTACAGGTTTTCTTTTACGAATTTAAATATTTTGGAATAGATGTGCAGGCGAGTATTTCCTCCGGCAATGCCATGATTTTTGTTTGGATAAATCATAAAATCGAATGGAATATTCTTTTTCACCAATTGGGCCGCCATTTCCATACTGTTTTGTACATGCACATTATCATCAGAGCTTCCATGTATCAATAAATACTTCCCTTTTATTTTATCTACAAAATTAATGGGAGAATTATCTTCATAGCCTGCTTTATTTTCTTCCGGCGTGCGCATAAATCTTTCGGTATAAATATTATCATAATATTTCCAATTGGTAACCGGTGCAACTGAAATAGCTGCTTTTATATAATCTGCACCTTTGGTAATCATTAATCCGGCCATATAACCTCCGTAACTCCAACCTTGAAATCCAATGCGAGAAGCATCAACATAAGGTAGTGAGCCCAAATACTTAGCGGCTTCGATTTGATCCATCGTTTCATATTTTCCTAATTGCAGATAAGTACAATGTTTAAATTCTCTTCCGCGCCCTAATGTTCCCCGGCCATCTACGCATACAACCATATAACCTTCCTGATTCAGGTAGTTATGCCAGAAATATTCAGAAGGATCCCAGGCATTATTAACTTCGTTAGAACCCGGACCATTATAAGCATACATATACACCGGATATTTTTTTGTAGAATCAAAATTATGGGGTTTCATCATCCAACCATTAAGGCTAACATTTTCACTGGTTGTAAATGTGAAAAAAGTGCGCGGAGAAAGGGTATACTCTTTCATTTTTTCATTAAGTGCTTTGTTATCTTCCAATACCTGCACCAACTTTCCGTCGATTGTTTTTAATTCATATACGTTTGGAGTGTTTGCATTACTGTAATCTGAAATATAATATTTATAACCTGGCGTAAATTCAAAATTATTAAAACCATCTTTCATGGATAATCTGGTTTTTTCACTTCCGTCTAATTTAATGCTGTACACATCACGGTTTGCGGGTCCGTTTTCGGTGCTTACAAAATATAAGGTGTTTTTCTCATCATTAAAGCCTTTGAATTCGATTACATCCCACTCACCTTTGGTAATTTGATTAATTAATTTTCCTTCCAGATTATAGTAATATAAATGATTGTAATTATCTCTTTCGCTTGAAATGATAAATCCTTCATTACCTACAAAAGTCAAATCGTCGGTTATATCCACATAAGTTTTACTTTCATCGGTATAGGCTACCATGCTTTTTCCGCCCACCGCATCGGCAAACAATAATTCCAGTTTGTTTTGTAAGCGATTTAGTCGTTGAATGCATAACACCAAAGGATTATTGGTGAATTGTATTCTGGGAATATAAATATCCTTATTTATTCCAATGTCTGCAGTAATTGATCGTTTTGAATCTTCGCTGTAAATATGCACACTTACTATCGAGTTGTCTTCTCCGGCTTTAGGGTATTTAAACGTGTATTTTCCGGGATAAAGGCCACCGTTATATTCTTCCATGGTAAAATCTTTAACTCTACTTTCATTAAATTTCACATAAGCTAAATATTTGCTATCGCTGCTCCAATCCATATAATCTGCTTTGCTAAATTCCTCTTCGTACACCCAATCAGCCCAGCCATTTTTAATTTTATTATTTACCCCGTCATAAGTAACGGGATTTTCTACATTTTTAATTAAATCTTTAATGTAAATATTGTTATCGCGCACAAAGGCTATTTTAGTACCGTCCGGAGCAAAAAGCGGAAACATTTGTTTGCCGTTTGTAGAAAGCTCAATAATTTTTTTTGTAGCGATCACATAAATAAAATAATTCGCTTTGGCCGATCGTCGGTAAATTTGTTCCCCATCTTCCCATAACAATAACATGTCTTCATTTGGACTAAACATGTAATTGTAAATATCAAGTTGTCTGTCTTTTAATTTGAGATCATCTGCGTTAACAAGAACTCCCTTTTTTTTTCCTGATTTTAAATCGTATTTGCATAATGTTTTTTTTGCATCTTTTTCTTCAATATCCGTATAATGAATTCCATCGTTCATTACATTAAAACCAAATGCGTAGGAAGGTCTAAATGTTCCTTTCAACCAAACATCTTCTAAAGTAATTTTGTTTTGTGCATTTAAGCCAAGTGTAAAACAAAGTACAAAGGCAATCCATTTCATATCACAATTATTTTATAGCGGTGAATTTAAATTAAAATATCCATTACACAAAGCATAGCTTCTTGTGAAATCAGTTAAGTTTTGAAATTTAAGATTAGTTTATTAAAAGTTATTAAAAAAATTCTTTGAGTTCTATTAACCTGCTGATGTTTTTGTCGGCCATAGAATTGGTTTTTTCTCCAAAGTAAATACTGTTCCAGTTTGCTGAGTTTGCCCCTTTTATATCACTTTCAATATTGTCGCCAATAACTATACATTCTTGATTGGTTGATCTAGTTAATTTTTCTGCTAAACGAAAAATAGCCGGGTCGGGTTTATGCAATTGATGTTCCTCACTGATGATGATTTGTTCGAAGTAGGAGTGAAGTTTGCTTTGATTAATTTTTTTGCGCTGTATTTCTTTAAACCCATTGGTGATGATGTGCAAATTGTATTTTGGCTTTAAGTATTCCAAAATTGTTATGCAATCGGCTTTTAAGTTTGTTTTTAGCGGACAACGATTAAGATACAATTCAGTTAGCTTTAAATTCTCTGCATAATTATTGTAATTGAGTTTCTGAAATGTTAAATGAAATCGGGTATTTCTTAATTCGGTTTTCGTTATTTTTTTTTGACCATAATCGGTCCACAGCAATTGATTTACTTTTTTGTATTCATTTAAAAAAGTACGGAAATCTGTTTTTAGTTTATTTTGCAGATCAAATTCTATAAACAACTCAGCAAGTACTTCAGCCGAATTTTTTTCAAAATCCCAAAGGGTATCATCTAGGTCAAAAAAGATATGTTTTTTGTTTTTAAACATCAAACGGTTTTATAAAAGCCAACCTTTAAAGAAATCATAAAAGTAATAGTATATAAGATAAAATACCACCGACCAAATCATCACCCATAAACTTATGGCCAGAATTACTTTAGATTTTTTCTTATAAAAACGCTCGGCCAGAAAAGCCCCTAAGGGTATTGATAAAAACAAGGGAGCCATGGCTGCAATACCCATAAGACCAAATTTGTTCTTTATTCTGATAATTCTTCTGTTTGACTTTGTGAATATTCTTTTGTTTTGAAACAGATTTTTTTCAATCTTATATTTTTCCCACCATTTTATTATTCCAGCACTTAAGTGGGTGTAAAATATGGCGCCGGCAATACCTCCAATACTGGTTGTGATAAAAACTTGAATGAAATTAAATTTAAACAAGATAACTGCAGCAGGAACGCCTACTTTACTAAAAAATAGGGAGCAAAGGAACAGCACGGTTCCAATTTTCAACAAATCGGACATTTACTGTAAAATTAACATTCAATTCCTGAAATTTCGCCTCCGTCGACGCTAAAAAACGTTATATCTATATATCTGGTTGTAAATTGCTAAATCAATTTATTTACCTAACTTTGGCCCCCAGCTAACTAACGTATTTTAAATATGTCAACCAACACAGTTCAGCCCCCAGCAGTTCATACGAGCATGTTTGAGGCGGTTTTGGCCCGATTAGATGTGGCCGCTAAATTGATGAATTTGAGCGATGAAGTAACTCAAGTACTCAGAAATCCTAAAAGAGAAATAAAAGTAAGTTTACCTATTGTAATGGATAATGGTAAAATTCAGGTTTTTGAAGGTTATCGAACTATTCATAGTACACATTTAGGTCCGAGTAAAGGCGGAATTCGTTATGCAATGGATGTTAATTCAGATGAAGTGAAGGCCTTAGCCGCATGGATGAGTTTTAAATGTGCTGTTGCTAATTTACCATATGGAGGTGCCAAAGGGGGAATTAAATGTGACCCTAGAAATATGAGTGTTGGCGAATTAGAAAGATTGAGTAGAGCCTATGCGAAGGCGATGAAAGATGTATTTGGTGTAAATAGAGATATACCGGCCCCGGATATGGGAACAAGCGGACGAGAAATGGCATGGATGCTTGATGAATATAATAAAATTGTAGGAGAAGATAGTCCGGGAGTAATTACCGGAAAACCCGTTGCTATAGGTGGTTCGTTAGGACGCGATGCAGCAACAGGACGTGGAGTAATGGTAAATACATTGGCTTGCCCTAAAAAAGATGGGTTTAAAAGTGAATGAAGTTTGCGCAGTAGTTCAAGGGTTTGGCAATGTTGGATCACATGCTGCACGATTACTTTCTGAAAAAGGAATAAAAATTGTGGGTATTGGCGACCATACTGCTTCCTTTTATAATGAGAAAGGCATAGATATTAAGAAAGCATTGGAATACGCTGTATCTAACAATCGGGTTTTGAAAGGTTTTAAAGGAGGTACTGAGATTTCGGCTGATCAATTATTAGTTAGTAAGTGTGATGTTTTAGTTCCTGCTGCATTACAAAACGTGATAACGGAAGAAAATGCTCCAAAAATTCAGGCTCGCTTAATTGTTGAAGGTGCAAACGGGCCTACAACTCCTATTGCTGATCCCATTTTAAATGAGAGAAAAATTATTTGTGTTCCGGATATTTTGGCAAATAGTGGAGGGGTAACCGTTAGTTACTTTGAATGGGTACAAAATAAAGCAGGTTATTATTGGACCGAAACGGAAGTGAATAGTAAGCATGATCAAAAGATGGAAAGTGCTTTTGAACAGGTTTGGAATAATGCAACCCGATTTAAAACTAGTATGCGTTTAGCTGCTTATATCACTGCACTTCAAAAAATTGAGCAGGGTGTAATACTTAAAGGTTCTTATTAATTTGTTAATTATCTTATATACAGGCATTTGCGTTTTAATAAATTAACTACTTAAATCCCTGTTTTTTTAAAAAAAACAATAGTTTTGCTATAGAATTAAATTTGCAAAACACACATGATTATCTTGTTTATTGCTTTAGCCTATCTTATTGGCTCCATTCCCACAGCCGTTTGGATAGGTAAACGATTTTACGGAATCGATGTTCGCGAATTTGGAAGCGGAAACGCCGGAGCTACAAATACTTTCAGGGTTTTAGGCCGAAAAGCCGGAATTCCCGTTTTATTAATTGACATTTTTAAGGGTGCCTTAGCGGTTATTCTTTCTCGTTTTGCCGGTTTGGAAATAGGTAGCGATGAATTTATTAATCTTCAACTTGGACTTGGAGTAGCCGCCATTTTAGGTCATATTTTTCCGGTGTTTGCCGGGTTTAGGGGAGGAAAAGGGGTTGCTACTATTTTAGGAATAGTAATTTGTATACTTCCAGTGGCTACTTCCATATCACTTTTAATATTTTTAGTGGTTTTATTCAGTTCAAGAATTGTTTCACTTTCATCCATGTTGGCCGGAATTTCTTTCCCTATCATATTAAATATAGTGCTTAATAATACCAATCCCATTCTAACTACTTTTTCAATTATTGTAGCTTTAATGCTTTTGGTAACGCATCGCAAAAATATTGTAAGATTATTAAGTAAAAAGGAAAATAAAATCCAATTGTTTGGCACTTCAAAAAAATAATTTTATTCTTTTCTTTTTTTTACAATTTTTCTGATTTTTATTTCGTTTTAGGTATAAAGTTTGTGGTTGTGTGGATATGAAAAAATTGCGTAATATTTTTATTGGAACTTTAATCATTGGAAAGATTTTTGCTCAAGCTGATGTAGATTATGTGAACGATAATGTACTCAGGTATGATGATTATACCTATAAAGCAAATATTAAAACTGTTCAGTTGCATGAAGAAAGTTGGGACCATGCAGCGCCCATCATTAATTTGGCTAGCGGTGAAAAGCTGGAAATAAGTTTTGATGATTTAGATGCTGATCAAAAACAATACTCGGTTACGTTTATTCACTGCAATGCAAACTGGACACCCAGTGATTTAATGACAACGGAATATATTGATGGATTTACCGACCTTAATTTTATAAATTTTAGTTTTTCTATAAACACCATTCAAAAATTCACGCACTATTCTTTAAAATTCCCACAGTTAAATGTAAAGTTTACCAAAAGCGGAAACTATATAGCTTTGGTTTATTTGAATGGCGATAAAAATGAAATTGCAATTACACGCCGATTTATGGTGTACGATAATAAAGTTAATGTAGGCCACACCTTCCGGCAATCTATTGGCGATGATGATCAATTCAGTAAACAACACCTTGATTTTACAATTAATTATGGTCAATATAATATTGTAGATCCGAACAGAAACCTTCAAGTAGTGATTATGCAAAATAACCGATGGGATAATGCGGTTACTAATATTAAACCAACATTTTTAGGCGGAGGCCAACTTACCTATTCATTAGATGATGCCAGTACCTTTTTGGGCGGGAATGAATTCAGGTATTTTGATATCAGAAGCACCCGGTTTTTAACAGAAAGAGTAAAAGACGTTTATCGCGATGAAAAAATGATGAACCATGCAAAATTAGTGAATGAAGAATCCAGAGCAACTAAACCTTATTTGTTTTACAATGATTTTAATGGTGGATTTGTAATTAAAAACAGAGAAACAAGCGGAAATCAGGATATCGAAGCCGATTACATCTACGTTGATTTTTTTATGCCTTATTTAACTCCTGAATCGGCGGGTAACTTCTACCTATTAGGAAAATTAACCGATTGGCGCATGAATTCCAATAGTATGTTAAAATATAATTATGCCCGTATGGGATACGAAAAACAATTATATCTCAAACAAGGTTTTTACAACTATATTATTGTGCTTTCTAATGATACTAAAACCGGAGGTGATGAATCGGTAATGGAGGGAAGTTTTTGGGATACCGAAAACGATTACACGGTATTGGTTTATCACAGAGTTTTAGGTACCTATTTCGATCAATTGATTGGATATAAAAAAATCAACTCGCTCCGAAAATAGTTCATTCGCTATTAACAATTCATAGGGAATAATTAGTATTATTTAATAATTAATCGGCATTACATTATATACCTTTGAAATATATGCGTACATCACTTGGATTATTATTTTTAATGATGAGTTTCTTCACTCAGGTAAATTTATTTGCTCAAACAATTTCCATTGAACAAGTTTTGGCATTCACCCATTCATCTACAGATTTTATCGAAACTACTTTATTGAAAGAAAATTGGAAACGCAGGAGTTTAGAGATCGTACCCGATAGTAATCTGGTGAAAAGAAGTTGGGAAGTTATGATTAAAGGCGAAAGCATTAAATCATATGTATTGCATTTTGAATTTACAAAAGACACTATAGAGAATTACGTGGTTTATCAGTTTTCCGAAAGAGAAGAATATAAGCAAATCAAAAAGAAGATGAAATCCATGGGTTATGCTCATTTAAATAGCGAGAAAAGAAGAAAAAGAGCAAAAACAAAGGATGAGCATATCCACTCTGAAAAAGAAGATTATTATTATAACAAAAACACCAAGTCACTCATTGTTGTGAAGGAAGTGTTTTTTTATGGCTTGTTCTCGTTTTTGGTGTATTCCTATAAACCGAATTCGCTTTTTGGAGATCATGTCATCAGGCCTTATATAAAATAAACCAAATAATTTTGTATTTTTACTTATGCGCATTTTATTATGCACGCTAAATGCAAAATATATTCATGTCAATCCTGCTATTCGTTTACTTTACGCACTGAATCATGAAAAGCACTCGGGATTAGCGTGGAAAGAATTCACTATTAAAGAATCGCCGGATGAAATTGCTCAGACTTGCAGTTCCTTCGATATTGTTGCTTTCAGTTGTTATATTTGGAATATCACACAAACACTGGAGGTGTGTAAATCTATTAAACTCAAAAATCCTAATATAAAAACCTTATTAGGAGGTCCGGAAGTAAGCTATGATGTGGAGGATCTAATCAAGAATGAAAATGTAGATTATATCATCAGTGGTGAAGGAGAAATTCCATTCGCTGAATTTTTAAAATCTTTCCCCAATCTTCAGGGAATTCCGGGATTAGCTTTTAAAAAAAATGGAATTCTTAATTATTTACCCAATACTACTCAATTTGAACTAAAAAATTAT
The DNA here is from genome assembly GCA_016715905.1 of Sphingobacteriaceae bacterium. Classification (NCBI taxonomy): domain Bacteria; kingdom Pseudomonadati; phylum Bacteroidota; class Sphingobacteriia; order Sphingobacteriales; family Sphingobacteriaceae; species Sphingobacteriaceae bacterium. Next base: position 360,723 of record JADJXI010000005.1, read on the forward strand.
AAAGATATTATGTCTTATCAATTTGATGAGGTTGAATCCTTAGCTGATCGCGTATTATATATTGAAACTTCCAGAGGCTGTCCTTACAAATGTGAATTTTGTCTGGCGAGTTTGGATAATAAAGTGAGGTATTTACCCGATCAACACATCAAAAGCACTTTACTTTATTTGATGAAACATGGCAGAACAATCAAATTTTTAGATCGTACATTTAATATTAAAAAAGATTTTACACTTGATATTTTTGATTTTATTCTGAAATACCGAAGACCGGAAAATATATTTCAATTTGAAATTACTGCAGATATCTTACATCCTGATATTATTAAATACATCAATGATTATGTTCCGGAATGTGTGTTTCGTTTTGAAATAGGAATTCAAACAGTTAATCAAAAAGCTAATTTGGAAGTTAAACGAAAACAAAATTTCGAAAAAACCAGTTCTATCATTAAACAGTTACAACATAAAGTTGAAATGCACCTGGATTTAATCGTAGGATTGCCTTATGACACCATGTCTGAAATCAAATTTAGCTTTGAGGAGGTATTTAAACATTTTGCCGGTGAATTGCAGTTAGGATTTCTTAAATTCTTAAAAGGAACTCCAATGAGGGATAAAGAACAACATGGTTTTGTTTTCGATCCAAATCCGCCTTATACACTTATAGAAAGTAAATATTTAAGCAAAGAGGAGTTACATAAAATTGTGTGTTTAGAAAATGCGCTTGAAATCTATTGGAACAGAAAAAGAACTTTGAATTTATTGCGCTATGTAGGTTTAACAAATAACTCTTTTGATTTTTTAATGGGTCTTGGAATTTATTTTAGCCAAAAAAAATTATTTCACGCCTACACCATGAATGATGTATACGAAATAGCTTTGGATTTTATTAAACTAAATTATCCATCCGACCCAATTTTAATTCAGCTGTTAGCAATCGACAGAGCCTTGCATTTTAAATCCCGTCCCGGACAAACTTTTCACAATGAGATAAGTGATTCATTAAAAAAATCTCAGATTGCATTACTACCTCAAACCAACGTAAAGTCAAGATACTTATGTTATGCCCTTGATTTGGACATACGCCAGCTTAGTGAGAATAAAATAGTGCCCGGAAAGTTTATTTCAACTATTCGATACAATGGTGTTGAGAAGCCTGAATTATTTAATCAGGAAATCAATCGTGAAGTGCTTACATGATGCATGTTTTTTATAGATTATTGTTGATTTCTACTTTTTGTGGGGCGATAACAACTTATGCGCAGTTGAAAGATGTAAAGATTTTAATACCGAAAGAAATTCCGTATTCTATGTCTGATGTAAGTGAGTTTTCGCCTGACGGGAAATATTTTTTTATTCTGGGTAACGCACTAGCAGTTTACAATACCGAAACGGCAGAGATAGTTGACGATGCCGATATTGGATTTGGGGCAAAAAACTTGTCGGTTAGTTCCGATGGCGAATTTGTTTTAGTTACAGCAAATACCGACTTGTATATTTTTCAGTTTAAGCAATTAAAATTGAAACTAATTCAGAAAGTAAACACAGTTGATTTAATTAAAGGTCTTCCAAATGCTATCTATTATGGTCTTATTCCTATCAACGCAGCATTTTTTGTTGATAAGCATGATATTTACGTAGCTGTGGGTGGATTTACTATTTTGTTTGATTTCATCGAAAAAAAAGTAAAGGCTAATCATACGTTTACGACACAAGAAACAATCACTCACGCAAAATACCTTAATTCTACCAAAGAAGTAGTATTGGCTAAAAGTAGCGGAACAGTACATACTTTATGTAAACAAGCGCTGGCCAATTTAAGTGACATAAAAGAATTTGCAAAACACGCCAATGTGGCCTTTAAATTAAAGCTTAAAAAATCCATATTGTTTTGTTTTAATACAGATGCCGTTTTAACTTGCAATTTAAACACCGGAAAAATTGTACATGAAATAATGATGCCAAAATATAAATACGAGAAAGAGGATCAGAATATTTATACAGATGAAATGAATAAAAGAGTACCGGTTACCGTATTCGATAATATTAATTTCGGACCCAATGAGTTTATTTACGACGCTGATGTTATACAAAATGGTGAGGTAGCAGTTTACGCTACGCTGGAAGGTTTAAAATTTATTGATTTAAAAACAAAAAAACTGAAACAACATTTTAAGCAAGTAGGTTTAAATATTCAAGTTTCGCCTTCACAAGACAGAATGTTGTTTAACGCAGGAAGCGCTAAGTCAATTAGAATTTATGATCCAAATGAGATGAAACTAATTTCAGAGCGAAATTACATGGGCACTTCTATGAATTATGTAAATATCAGTCCTGGAGGTAAGTGGTTATTTACCGGTTCGGGCGCTGTAAGTGCTTTATGGGATTTAAGTAACTATTCAAAGTATTGTGAATTGAAAGATATATCCGAGTCAGATTCTTCATATGTTCACAATGCATTTTTCTTAAATGATTCTGAAATTGTTGTGAATTCAGCGAGTTCAGTAAATTCAAGAAATCTTGCAATTTTCAATATTTACAAAAAAAGATATACCAAAATTATTAAAAGGGGAATTTTTGCATTTAGTTCGGGCTTCAAGAATAATGAGTTTTACTACACCGATTTGAAATCATTACATATTGTAGATTTAAAAACCATGCAAGAGGAAGTTTATAAGGGCATGTTTTCACTGGCCGCTTCACCTTTGTATAAAGTGGTTGATTTTAATGCGAAACATGTTTTTATTCCGGAGGCCGGAAAGTTTAAAATAGTTGAACGAAAAACGGAGAAGGTGATTTACGAACATGACGTTTGGGCAATAAGTTCACGGGTAATATTATCTGAAAGAGATAATAGTTTATTTACTTTAGCACAAATCAAGAAGAAAAAAGTTTTTTCGGGAACGGAAGTAGAAATTCCTACACAAGCAATTATACGTATAGATTTAAATGAAGGGAAAGTAAAAAATGACTACGTAGAAACTATGATTTTACATGACTTTTATGTGAATGAAACAAGTTCTACATTAAGCGCCTGGTATGTAAAGTATGAAATGGGAAAATATAACGATTCGCTTAAAGTACATATTTTCGCGGAGTTTGATGTTGTTTCGGGTGAGAAAAAATCAGAGAAAGTTATTTCAGTTACAAAAGATCATATGCCGTTTCACAATTTAAGTGCGAGTGGTAAATATTTTTCATTGAATGATATGTATGGAAAGTATTTTAAAGTGTTTGACCAATCGGGAGAAGAAATCATAGATTTAAGCGATATGAATATTTCATATCCGAATTGCTTTTTCCTCGAAAATAGTGAACTATTGGTCATTACTAGTCCTTTAAACGCACTAGCTACTTTTGTTGACTTGAAAAATAAAAAGTTAGTTGGACAATTAGCCAATGGGGGAGGGGATAATTTTTTCATGATTACTCCAGATTTGCATTATATGGGCTCAAAGGAATTTATTAAAAGTATTCGGTTTAAATTAAGTTCTGAAATTTTCAGTTTTGATCAGTTTGACGCTTATTTGAATCAGCCGCATCAAGTATTGCGAAGTTTTCTTTGTAGAGATAGCAGTCTTATTCATGCCTATGAAACTGCTTATTTAAAGCGTATGAAAATTTTAGGACTAAAGCCGAATTCTACCATACGTTTTAGCGATTTACCTAAATTTGATAAGGTTGTAATGAAAGGGGATAAACAAAAAATTCAGTTTCAGGTGAGCGCTAATAAAGGAATAAATAATTTTAAGAGTATTTCGGTCTATAATAATGGCACCAAAATTTGGAGTGAAGCGTTAAATAACGTAGAGAGTGCGCGAATAGAAAAAGAATTTAATTTTACGGCTTCTTCGGGCATGAATAGATTTGAATTTATTTTAAGTGATGTGAATGGTTTAGAAAGTGAAAAAATAACACGTTTTTATAATAATACCGAATTAGTAAAACCCAACTTATACCTGGTTGTTATTGCGAGTGAGAAATTTAAGAACGCTGACTTTAATTTGGCTTATGCTTCTAAAGATGCTTCGGATGTTGCCAATACGATGACACAATCGAAATCATTCGATAGCATTTACAGTAAAAAAATTCTGAATGAGAATTTCAATACTGATTCGGTTAAATTGCTTAAGAATTATTTAGGTAGGGCCGGGATAAATGATCTAATCATGATTTTTTATGCCGGACACGGATATCTGGATACCGATTTAAATTACTATTTCCCTACCTATTACACCGATTTTTCAGACCCAAAAATCAATTCTGTTTCTTATAAAGAATTTGAAAAGATATTTGCAGAAGTAAAGCCTTTGCGTAAACTCATGTTTATAGATGCTTGTTTCAGTGGAGAAGTAGATGTTGATGTTATAAAAAATGAAAAAGATAAGAATAGTAAAAAAGACAGCTCTCGATTAGCAGGAACAGTTCTTTTCAGTCAATCTTCCGCCCTCGAAATGTCTAAAGCAATTTTTACTGATTTAAGGCAACATTCCGGAGTAACGGTAATTTCATCGGCCGGCGGTACCGAAGCGGCATGGGAAGACGAAAAGTGGAAAAATGGATTATTTACTTATTGTATGTTAAGAGGAATGAAGGAGTATAAAGCCGATTTAGACAAAAACGGAAAAGTAACTTTGAATGAATTACAAAAATATGTTTCAGAAGAAGTGAATCGTTTGAGTAAAGGCGAACAAACTCCAACATTCAGGGTAGAAAATTCAGTTTTAGATTATGAGTTGTGGTGATAAACTACCGGTCTAAATCTCCATAGTCAGGTTTTATTTTACGAATTCTTAAAATTAAACCGCACGCGAGCACAAAAAATGGAATGTACATGGTAATTTTCGGTAATTCCAATATTTCAAGTATAACAATTGCTTTTCTTTTTAATCTTTCTGCTATTAAATACATGGCCGGCACTAAAAGTAAGGTAAGCAATGTTGCAAATCCTAATCCAAAAATCATAGTCCAACTTAAAGGTCCCCAAAATACCACATTGTCACCTCCAAAATAAATGTTTGGTTTTCCGGAGGACAATAAGGATTCAAAATCTATATTTAAACCAACGGCTAATGGAATTAATCCTAAAATTGCTGCAGTTGCGGTAAGTATAACCGGTGTCATTCTTGTACGTCCGGCTTCAATGGTTGCTTCCCATAATCTTTCCCCTTTCGCTCGGGCTTCTTCGGCAAATTCAACAAGGAGTATTCCATTCCGGACGACTATTCCCGCAAGTGCTACAATTCCAATTCCGGTCATAATAATACTCATATCCATATTAAAAATTGCAGTTCCCAATAGTACACCAATTACACTTAAAATAATTTCGGAAAGAATAATAATGGGTTTACCAATGGAATTAAATTGAATAACCAAAACCAATAAAATAATTCCAATGGAAGTTTGTAAGGCACTACCTAAAAAGGCGCCGGTTTCAGCTTGTTCTTCTTGTTCGCCCGTAAATTTAATTTCAACCGCACCTTCCGCTTTATAACCTTTACTAGCATTTTGTACTTCGGCAACTACATTATTAGCATTATATCCTTCCAGCACATCAGAAGAAAGAGTAATAACTCTCTTGTTTTGTTTTCTTTTTATACCTCCATAAGTATTTTCATATCTGATATTGCAAAAAGCCGAAAGAGGTACCGAACGTAGTATTCCGCCCATATTCATATCTCTGAAAATTATTTTAATGTTTCGGATATCTTCTATGTTTGTTCGCTGATCATAATTGTAACGTATTTGAATTGGATACTCATCATTTGCGTCTCTGAACTTGCTGGGATTATCAATACCAAAAACTGCTTTTCTGATTTCCATAGCCAACTGAGCAGATGAAATTCCCTCACGGTTTGCACGTTCCCGGTCAACATCAAAAACAATTTCGGGCTTATTGTTCACAAAGTCGGTCTTTAATTCAGCAACACCCGGAATTTCTGCTTTCTCCAAAAATCTTTTCAATTGCGCGCCATTTTTAACTAACTCTTCAAATTTATCACCACTAATTTCAATATTAATGGGTTTTCCAACTGGCGGACCGGCCTGTTCTTTATTGGCGGTTATTTCTGCCCCCGGAATATTCCATTTGCAGTTTTGTAATTCCTGCAAATACTTCATGGTACTCATTCCATTTCTTTCAGCAAATTCTACAAAGTTAATGGCAATTTTACCTCTGTTTGCGTACGAATTTTGATCTTCGTCCTGTGGGTCGGTAACTCCAATGGTAACATTCGTAATCATGGAAGAAACCAAAGGATTATCTTTTCCGATTATCGCATTAACTTTTTCTTCAACAACTTTCATTACGGCATTCGTTTTGGCAGGATCAGTGCCTTCGGGTAACTTCACATATACAAATACGTTATTAGGGTCGCCTTGCGGAAAAAATACCACATTGGGTTTAGTGATACTCATTAGCACAATAGAGAAAATAAATAAGCCCAAGGTCATAACCAATAAGCGATATGGTTTTTTTAAACTCCAGGTTAATAACGAAGTATACTTTCTAACAATTGCCGGCCAGGTTTTAGTTTGAAACTTTTCAATGACTTTGTATAAAAAGAGACGATGAAAAATCATAAAGAAAGCAAACACAAACATTAAATTTCCGATTGCAATGCTGCCACTTGAATAGGAAACTAAGGCTATGAGTACATAAACCACAATTCGAAGCCAACCTTTTTTGGTTATGCGTCCGTATTCTTTTGCTTCTTCTTCATGTGTTTTCATAAAGTCAACCGCAAATACCGGATTAATAATGTAGGCTACGAACAAAGAGGCTAGCAAAGTAATAATTAAAGTGATGGGTAGAAAATACATAAATTTCCCAATCATACCCGGCCAAAAGGCAAGCGGAATAAATGGGGCCAATGTTGTAATTGTTCCGCTCAATACCGGTAAAAAAACTTCACCGGCAGCCATCTTAGAAGCAGTTTTAATATCCCGTTTTCCATTGGCGAACAAACGATGTGTGTTTTCAATTACAACTATGGCGTCATCCACAACAATTCCGAGTGCTAATAAAAAGGCGAATAACACAATCATATTCATGGTGAATCCTATGCTTGGCATGAATAAAAATGCAATAAACATGGATAAGGGAACAGATAAGGCCACAAATAAAGCATTGGTAACGCCCATAAAAAACATAAGAATTAAAGTAACAAGAATAAAGCCGATTATAATGGTGTTAATTAAATCATGTAGCGTTAACTTTGTTTTTTCTGATTGATCGGCCGTAATATTAATTTCAATATTTTGTGGAAATTCCGACACTTTCATTTCTTTAATAATATCTCTGATTTTATCTGAGGCAGAAATTAAATTTTCCCCGGCTCGTTTAATAATGTTTAAGGTGATTACATTTTTGCCGGATAAACGTGCATAGCTTTCAGTTTCTCGGGCTGTGTCTTTCACTTGAGCAATATCTTTGATGTATAATTTGGCTCCGGATTGTGAAGTGATCACTAACTTTTGAATTTCTTGAATTGATTTGAATTCGTTTTTAATACTGATAGTTCTTTTAGAACCGTCCATTGGAATTTGCCCGCCGCTAATGCTGATATTTTCGCTACCAATGGCTCTTTCCAAATCGCCCATACCTAATTGCATGGCCTGCATTTTGTACATATCGAGGTTAATCTGAATTTCCCGATCAGGTGCACCCACCATTTTAACTTCTGTTATTTCTTTTAAACCTTCTATCCTGTTTTTGAGTTCATCGGCATATTGTTTTAGCTTACTTAACTCCATATCTCCCGCCACGTTCACGTACATGATTGGCATTTCAGAAAAAGCCAATTCTTTTACAAATGGGGCGCGAGAAAGCGAAGTAGGCAGATCTGATTTTGCTTCATCAACTTTATCTTTTATTTGCTGTCTGGCCTTATCAACGCTTATACTGGTATTAAACTCAACAGTAATTAAAGAAACATCCTGCATAGAGTTGCTGGTTAATTTGCGGACTCCGGGAATTGATTTAAGCTTTTTTTCTAAAGGCTTGGTTACGGTATTTTCAATATTAGTTGGAGAGTTACCGGCATAAACTGTACTGATAAAAAACTTGGGGACAACAATATCCGGAAAACTTTCTTTCGGCAAATTTTTATATGCGCTTATACCCATCAGTGTAATGAGTATAGTCACAATATAGATAGCTGTTTTATTGTCGATTGACCAGCTACTTGGTTTAAATTCTTTAAATTTCATGGTGTCAGTATTTGATTCTGGAATTTTATTTATTCTTTAGTTCGAAGTAAATCACCTTCATTTACACTTTCAAAACCGCCGGTTATTACCTTGGTATTTTCGTCTATTCCTTCAATCACTTCTATTTTACCATTATACTCTTTTCCGGTTTTAATATATCTTTTGGATGCTACATCCTTTTCCGAGATCAATAAAAAACTTTTACCGCTTAAATCTTTTTGAATATAATTAACTGGTAAACAAACTACAGGTTTAGTTGAAGTGTAATCGTTAATGTTTAGTACGCAAATCTGATTTGGATGATATTCTTTATTGTTATTTAATTTTATTTCCACTCCAAAAGTCCGACTCATGGGATTGATAGCCCTAGAAGCATAATTGATATTGGCAATTAAAGTATCATTGGTATCCGGAAAACGAACCAGAACTTCATCCCCTTTATGAACTTTAGCGGCATAACTTTCAGCCATATCGGCCTTAATTTTTAAATTATTAAAATTCACTACTCGTATGGCAGGCATGCCGGGTGCCGTTAACATTCCTAATTTAACATCTACAGCATCCACCGTACCATCAATAGGGGAAATGATTTTAGACATTCTTAGTTGTTCCTGCAGAGTGGAGAGTTTCTTTTCAATACTTTCTTTTTGGGTTTTAGCTTGTAAATATTGTACTTCTGTGCCAATTTTTTGTTCCCATAAAGATTTTTGTTTTTCATATAACTGATTAACCAGGTCGGCATTAATTTGTAAATCTGATAAACTTTGTTGTAAGGCTCTTGAATCTGTTTCGGCTAAAACTTGACCTTTGTTTACTGTTTCACCTGGAGTTACTAAAATTTTTGTAATAATTCCCGGAATTTCAGATGATAACGATACGCTTTCTTCTGCATCAATTCTGCCTTGTACATTAATATAAGTTTTAAAAATTTGAGGTTGAATAACAGAAGTTTGAACAAGCGTTGATTTTTTACCCGAATCTCCTTGTAATGTTAATATTTTAGCATTTATTTCAGCGAGTTGAGTTTTTAATTCGGCTTGTTTGCTTTTTAAATCTGTCAGGTTTTCGGTTTTTTCACCCCCACAAGAAATTAATATTGATGTTGTAGCGAGAATTAAAAGTAATTTTTGAATTGTATTCATAAGAATTATGTTGATTATAATATATTTTATTTAATTAAGTTTCCGGTTGCTTTCAGGTAATCTGTTTTTGAAATTAAAAGGTCATATGCGGCGTTTAAATAATTTGTTTGTGCCTCTTTCATACTTGTTTCTGCATTTAAAATTTCAAGATTGCTACCTACGCCGTTCGTAAATTTTTTCTGAGCCGAGTCATAAATATGTTCAGCTAAAATCATATTTTTCTTTTGTGTTTGAAGAGAAGCGAAAGCGTTGGAGTAGGCAATGGCGGCTGCGGTGGCTTCCAACTCCGTAGCTAGTTCGAGGTTTTTAATATTGTTTTCATTTTTTAAGGCAGCTATTTTAGCTTGCTGAATTTTATGATGACGTTGTAGTCCGTCAAAAATATTGAGATTAATAGTACCACCAATTAAAGCTATTTTAAACCAAGGTAAATTGGTGTCAAAAAGATCGAATTCTTGGCGCTGGGCATTATATTGATATGCGCCATAAGCTGCTATACTTGGTAAGTATCCCAATTTATTTCGTTTCACATCTAGTTCTAACATTTTTTGCTGAGTCTGCAAGAGTTGATATTCCGGTCTTTTACTAACGTCTATTTTAGTTGCACTTAATATGTTTTCTTCAGCACCATCTATATTCAAGCTATCGGAAAGTAAAATAGGGTCACTTATTTTGTAACCCATCTGAAATTTTAAAAGGTGAATTGATAATTCAACCAATTTAGCCACCTTATCTCTTTCGGTGTTTAAATTATTGTAATTTACTTCTAACCTTTCAACGTCAATTAATTCTACATAACCTTGCTGATTCAAGGCTTTGGTGTCGTCAAATATTTTTTTGAGTTTTACTATGTTCGCATCAATTAATTTTATTCTTTGTTGATTTATTAATGCCGTGTAATAAGCTTTTGAAACTTGAGAAATAATTTCTGCTTTAGTTCTATTTATATTAATATTGGATAAATTGATAAACTCTTTTGAAGCCCTAATACCCATAAATAAATCTGAACTTAATAGAATTTGTGAAGCGTTAATTCCGGCGGTTGAATTGTATTTGGTTCCAAACCGAACAGGAATAAATGTACCGGGAGGGGCACCAAAAAATTCACCGGGTAGAAGAGAGGTTGGTAAATCCAAGTAATTTTTTAAATCAGCGCTAGCTGAAATTTGCGGAAACGCCAATCCGGTAATTTCTTTGCGTTTGTGATGCGCAGATTTCAAATCAAGATCGGAATTCAAATAGGCAGCATTGTTTTTTAATGCAAAATCAATGGATTGTTGTAAGTTAAAAGAACCGCCTGATTCTTGAGCTGAAATTTTTACGGATGAAAACAGTAACAAGGCCTGTATTATCAGTGTTTTTTTAATTAATTGATTCATGTTTAATCTTCAATTACATTTTTAAATTTATTTATTAATTTATGACCTTTTAATGTACATACACCATACAAAAAATGTTCTGTCATTTCTAATTGTACTTCCAGCATAGTGTATTTATCAGGAGGAAAAATTCTACCAAAAAAACCGGAATTTAAATTTTCAAGTCGCATACGCGACAAAATTTTAATATTAATGTCCATTCTAACTAAATTCTGTTCCTGACCTTTTAATAAACTTTTTTCAATATGATTTAACATACATTCGTTTTTAAAATCTTCAAAAATTTTAAAGGTTATAGGATAATATTTATGTAAATCATGAAATATTATGGGATTCATATTCGCCAACATTTCCCTCATCATTCTCATTAAAGCAAAAATTTCTGAAACTACATTTTCAGCTTCCTGATGAATTTTTTCGGTAATACTTTTATTTAATGCTATTTTATTTTTGAAAAGATGGTGTACCAAGTCGTCCTTATCTTTAAAAAACTGATAAATCGTTTTTTTACTCATACCAATGTTTTTTGCAATTTCATCCATGGTAACACTTTTAATACCATATTTGAAAAACAACTGCTCAGCCCCTATTAAAATTTTATCTTTTGCTTCCATTTCGGAAACAAAACTATGGAAACTATTTAAGTCTTGCAAGTTTCCGTGCGAATTATTTTTTTTCGCATCTTTACACATTGTATGTCAGAGGTTAAGCCAAGTAGATGGAAGAAGTTTGTATCCGGCCTAAAAAGTCGGTACCGGTTGGTTATATTGAATGATACAACTTACGGCGAAAAGCTTTCAATCCGATTAACTCCTTTGGGTATTATTATTGGAATTACGGCTATTACGATCTTAATGACCACGTTGGTTATTAGTTTGGTAGCCTTTACCTCTTTAAAAGAGTATATACCAGGATATGGTAATATTGCGGAACGAAAAAAGATATTAGAATTGACCTTTAAAACAGATTCTATAGAACAATCATTGCAAGATAAAGAGGCCTATATGATGAATATTTTAAATGTATTACATGATAGTTTGGAAAGAAAATCTCCTAAACCTTTGAAAGATACCAGCGGAAGATTTAAAAACGTTAACGTGGAGCCGGGAAAATCAGACAAACTATTTAGGGAAGATTACGAACAAAATAAATCCTCAATTGCCAGTTTTTCAAATCCCAAATTAAAGGGAATTAGTGAACTTGTATTTTTTACACCGGTAAAAGGAATTATTGTTTCGGCTTTCAACGTAAAGGAAGAACATTTTGGATTAGATTTAGTGACCAAGGAAGACGAAACAGTAAAGAATGTTTTGGATGGGACCGTTGTTTTTACGGGCTTTTCTGCCGAAGATGGCTATGTAATTCATGTTCAGCACAGCAATAATTTAACCAGCATATATAAGCATAATAATAATTTATTGAAGAAAACAGGAGATAGGATTAAAGCAGGAGATGTGATTTCCATTGTAGGAAATACGGGTGAGCTGAGTAAGGGGCCACATTTACATTTAGAGTTATGGTATAACGGCATTCCAATTGACCCGCAGGATTGTATAGCGTTTTAATTTTTTGTTTTCAAGAAATACGAATACGACACAAAAAGGCTATTGAAAAATGCAAAAAAGGTAACGCCAGCCTGAGTCTCCAAAGTGTCTTCCATTAAAAATGATAGTACACTTAAAATAAAAAACGGTAAATAAAGACTGTGTTTGTGTTTTCGAATACTAAAGAAGGGTAAAAAAACTGAAAATAAAAATAAAAGTAATCCAACTACCCCTAAAGCTACTGTTGCCGTTAAAAATTGATTGTGTGGGCGTTTAAACCACTCCCTTTTTAATGGTGTTTTCGATTCTTGATAAGCCAAATTCATTGCTTCTTGTACATCACCGGTGCCTACTCCAAAAAAAGGATTTTGTGAAATTACTTTTAAGGCATTCCCCCAAAAGTATAACCGCATGGTTAGTGAGTTTCCGTTAATTTCCTGATGCGTTTTATATTCTTGAAATTCATTGACCAGTTCATAAATTCTTCTATGAAAATAACTCCAGTTTTTATAGTCATAATGTGTATATCCTAGTTTGATGGATTTAATATCATCGGTGTTTAATTTGGAAAATCCTATAGAATCTTTGGTAATTTCCATGCTGCTCATATAGCGTAACAATACCAAGAATCTATTGGTATTATGTGCGGGATCAAGTGAAAACGTATCATCAGGACAAACGCTGTTCCATGCGTATTGAAGATCTTGTAAAATAATATTGGTATTCACCACATTACCATTTTCAATTTGATTCATCCCTTCAAAATGGTAATAAAATTTACCTACATCATTAGTTAACTTTTTAGAGTTGTAACTAGTTTCCTTTAAGGTGAATTGGCTATTATATATATGATTGATATAATAAAAGGCGAAAAGAAGAATGAAAATAACGCCGGAAGAGGCGAGTATAAAATATTTTAAGCCTTTTTTGTAGGAGTAATAAATACCAAATATGCAGAGTAATAATACTAAATTAAAAAAGCCGGATGCTAAACCAAGAATATAGATTGTAGTAATTAAATAAAAAAGAATGGAGGCATAAATTATTTTTTCTTTTTTAGAATTGGTTTCCAACAAGAAATATAAAGAAGTGGCAATGCCCATGACGAGATAAAGTCCTAAGCGAATGTGACTCATAAAACGAGAGGCGCTTCTTAAGTCGATATTTCTATGCAAAATAAATGAGTAAATGGCGCACCAGGTAACATTAACAATACACCCTGCCAAAAATAATTTAAGCATAAGGTCAAACTCATTTTTTTTAAGTGGGCCGCTACTGAAAAAAATGAGAGGTAAAAACATCAGTGGCATTTTTGTACGTACATCATCCCAGCCGGCATTCAAATCGGAAGTGTAAATTAATCCAACAACGTGGATTAAAAAAACTGTACTTAATACCCAAAATAATTTATTGTTTTTAAGTTTAACCCATTTGGTTTTGAATTGCCCTTCCAATAGCCAATTACCTAACAAGATGAATTGAGGAACGGAAGTTGGTACCGTTCCAATCATCATACCAAATGCCAATGCGCAAGCGGCGAAAATAAAAATAAGCCTATGAGTATTTGATGAAAACAAAGTTTAAAGATAAACGTTGGGTAAGCTGTTAAATTGCCTGAAATGAAAAATAATTAAGTAGCCATTGTTGAATAAGGACTAGTCAATAAAAAAACCCGATTTTTCGGGCTTTTTTAAGATTTTATTTGTTGTAATATTAATTACCGTAATCGGATATGAATTTGATGCGCATTATTCTTATTTCATCTTCTGTATAATCGTTTTCACCTAATTCCTTTAATGCTTCTTCAATACTATCATTGTTGCTTTCTTTAAAATATTCCAGCACTTCATCCTGTTTTTCTTCATCAATATTTTCTTCAATGTAATAATCAATATTCACCTTGGTGCCTGAGGCAACAATGGTTTCAATTTCGCTAAGCAATTCGGGCAATTTTATATTTTTACTTTTTGCCATGGCTTTTAGGTCAATTTTTCTGTCAATATTTTGAATGATATAAACCTTTAAACCTGATTTGTTGACAACCGATTTGATAACCATATCACTTGGTCTTTCAATATCGTTTTCTTCAACGTATTTTTTAATTAAGTCAATAATTGGTTTACCAAACTTATTGGCTTTCCCTGTTCCAACACCGCTGATTTTAGTTAGTTCCTGAATGCTGATTGGATATTGAATAGCCATTTCTTCCAATGAAGTTTCCTGAAATATTACATATGGAGGTAATCCTTTAGCTTTGGCTGTTTTTTTAACCACATCCTTTAACATGGCATACAATACTTCATCTGCCGCGGCACTTCCACCTTTTCCTCCCCCTGCAATATCATCGTCATCACTTTCAGCGTTAGAGTAATCATGATCTCTTGTAAACTTAACACTGCTTGGTTTTTTCAAGAAGGCATGGCCCTTATCAGTCACTTTTATTAAGCCGTAGTTTTCAATGTCTTTAGATAAGAATCCGTTTACAATAGCTTGTCGTAATACAGCCATCCAAAATTTATCATCTTTATCGTGATCCGCACCTTTTGACCAAGTATCTAATTCGTTATGTTTATAAGATTTAGCAACAGAAGTAAGCGTACCCAGCAATGCATTAATTACATCTTTGATTTTGTGTTTTTCTTTTATTTCAAGTACACATTCAATTGCTAATTTAAGATCTTCTTTAGCTTCAAATTTTTGTTTAGGAGCGTGACAATTATCACACATTCCATTACATTTTTTTTCTTCAAATTCCTCACCAAAGTAGTGTAATAAAAACTTTCTTCGGCAGCTGCTTGTTTCGGCAAAAGAAGCTGTTTCTGCAAGCATTTGTTTACCGATTTCTTGTTCAGCCACCGGTTTATCTTTCATGAACTTTTCGAGCTTCATGATATCGTCATAGCTGTAGAAAGTAACGCAATTTCCTTCGCCGCCATCTCTTCCGGCTCTTCCGGTTTCCTGATAATATCCTTCTAAAGATTTAGGAATATCGTGGTGAATAACATAGCGTACATCCGGTTTATCAATACCCATTCCAAAGGCGATGGTTGCCACTATGACATGGATATCTTCCATTAAAAAACCATCTTGTGTTTTTGCTCTTTCTTTAGCATCCAAGCCGGCATGATATGGAGCGGCTTTAATACCATTTACCACCAAGGCTTGAGCAATTTCTTCCACTTTCTTTCGGCTTAAACAATAAATTATTCCGCTTTTGTTAGGATGCTGTTTAACATATTTAATTATTTCCTTATTAACGTTTTGTTTAGGCCTTACGTTATAAAATAAATTAGATCTGTTGAAGGAAGATTTAAAAAGCGAGGCATCCAGCATGCCTAAATTTTTTTGTATATCTTGTTGTACTTTTGGCGTTGCTGTGGCTGTTAATGCTATCACAGGAACACTTCCCACCGCATCTATGATGGGACGCAAACGTCGATATTCCGGACGGAAGTCATGACCCCATTCAGAAATACAATGCGCCTCGTCAATTCCAAAAAACGAAATTTTAAATTCTTTAAAAAAACTAATGTTGTCTTCTTTAGTGAGGGTTTCCGGTGCAACATATAATAATTTAGTTTTACCCGATTTCACATCTTCTTTAACGCGTGTTATTTCACTTTTGTTTAAGGAGGAGTTTAAAAAATGCGCTATGCCACTTTCCTGGCTGAAACCACGAATGGCGTCGACCTGATTTTTCATAAGTGCAATAAGCGGAGATACGATGATTGCAGTTCCTTCACTTAAAATGGCAGGTAATTGATAACAGAGACTTTTCCCTCCGCCGGTAGGCATAATTACAAAAGTATCTTTTCCGCTCAGTATGTTTTTGATAATCTTTTCCTGATTTCCTTTAAACTTATCAAATCCAAAAAATCCTTTTAACCCTTCCAGTAATTCACCTGTTTCTATTTCAGCAATCATAATAATTAAGTACTTTAATGTGTGTTTTGTTTGTGTGTGTCTTATAAAGATATACAATAATATTCTTGCCTAACAAAATAATTATATAGAATACGTGAAAATTTAGATGATTTAACTTTTATATTAGATAAGAAATTTTGGTGCTTTACAAATTAGCACTCATTTTAGAAAAATTCCTCATTAAAAAGAAAATAGAGATGACGGAAATCATAATTCCCAGATAAAAAGCACCTCCGGTTTGTTTGGTTAAAATAAAAAAAATTGTTTTGGCAAAAAATGAAATTAGAAATAATTGAACGCCCCATTGTTTTAAATGCCAGATTCCAACACATGATATAAAATAAACCGAAACCAACAAACCATAAATTGCCGGCATAAATAAACCTAATTTTTTTACGGCCGGAGAAAAGACTTGCGGAAACGAAAAAATGGTTATGATGTAACCAATCACACAGATTAAAGATATTATTTTTGGTCTTTTCATTTAGTTTGTTCGTATAGCTTCAACAGGATCAAGTTGACTGGCACTATAAGCCGGAATAAATCCGCTGATTATACCGATTAGAATAGAAATTGTAAAAGCGAGTATCACATTTGCGCCGGTGAGTGTTATTTCAATCTCTATAGAGTCTTTTCCCAATGTCATCAATATCCAAGTGAGTAATAAACCAAATGCTCCACCTACAACACTTAAAATAACACTTTCACTTAAAAATTGAAATAAAATAAAAATATTTTTTGCTCCTAAACTTTTTTGAATGCCGATTAAATTAGTTCGTTCACGCACCGAAACAAACATGATGTTAGCAATTCCAAATCCACCTACCAGAATAGAAAAGCCTCCAATAATCCAACCTGCTGTTCCCAATACATCAAAAAACGAATTGAATCCTTTGGTGAGTAGAGAAGTTTCATTAAGCGCAAAATTGGGTTTTGCTCCCGGTTTTAATTTACGTACACCACGCATAACGCCTGTTACTTCATCAATCAATTGAGTGTTAGTAACCCCGGGTTTAGCTTTACAATATATCACCGGGTCGGCATTTTCTGATTTCGGATCCATTAATACACGGGCAAAATTAAACGGAATGATTACCTGATAATCAAAACTCGGCCCTAATATGCTTTCTCCTTCTTTTTTTATTACGCCAATAATATTGGCTTTAAATCCCGAAATTTTTAAATCTTTGCCAATGGGATTTTCATAAGGAAACAAACCGGCTGCAATTTCTGCACCAATAATGGCAACCCGATATCCGGCATCTGTTTCGTTTAAGGTAAAATATCTTCCGTCGGCCAATTCAAAATTTTTAATTTTATAAAAGTCATGCGAAATTCCGCTAATGATGGTGTTTTGAACGCTGTTACTTTTATACTTTACCGTTTTACGTTTCCCCATACGATAGGCAACTGCTTCTGTGCTCTTGCATTTTTTAAAAAGTTCTTCCATTTCATAATAACGCGGGGTAGGTCGTTTCATAAATTCCCACCAAGGTTGATCGGGTTCAAAACTCCAGGGCCATTTTTGTACAAACACTACATTATTTCCAAGTGATTCTACACTTTTGCGAATATTATTCTCCAAGCTGTCAACAATGGTAAATACTAATATAATGGCAAAAATTCCGATAGTAATTCCCAGCAGGCTTAAAAAAGAGCGCAATTTATTTGCTGTTAAGGATTGCCAAGCAAACACAATACTTTCTTTAAACAACAAGCTGAACATGGTTTAAAGATAGGGAATTTATGGTTTAGAAATAGGTTGAAAAGCCAAATTGAAAAGCGGCAAAATTAGATGGAGGATTCCCCAAAAGATCAGTGCGCCATTCTCTTCTGTAATTAAATCGAATAACCGTTAAATTAGAAGGCCTAAAGCTTACTCCCGGTACCAATGCATATACATGGTCACCTATATTTCCGTTTGTTTCCTTAAACGTGCCTTTATTGTAGTCGACATATTCGGCGCGCAGCACAACATTAATGGTGCTTTTTTTCCAGCCTAAAATAGATTGTTTAATGATAGGTTGAACAACATCAACAAAACCTCCCTGTAAAATGTTTCCAAATTGCTGTGAATAGGTATCAGGTACATCAACAATGGCCCTCACACATTCGGCCGTAATATTGGTTTTTAAATATGGAATCGTACAATTCATATCCAAAGCAATTAAATCAATTCTTCTTTGAGAATCAATTTTCAATCCGTCAATTTCAAATTTATTATAAACCCCTCCCATCCATGAAATTCCCAATTCTCCGATTTTACGATGTTTGATGGCGGTTTTTAAGGTAAATAAAGGAACGCCGTTACCGGATTCTGTAAAACGTTCAGCGTTTGATTTAGTTGCAGGTAACCAGGTTCGTCCTTCCGGATTATCAATAATGTTTTGGTCAAAACCATTTGTTGCATACATTTCATAGGCCCAAACAATATTCTTCATGGCATATTTTCCGAATACACCAAAACCAACATTGCTCCAGGTTGAGGGAATAATGGTTGTGGCTGATAGGGGGCGATTAATAAATTCCCATTTCGGCCCATCATGGTTTTGATTGAAGGCTCCTATGGGATTCATAATTATTCCGCCACGCAAATTAAATAAAGGATCAAATTCAATATCCATAGAAGCAAATTCTATTGCTATTTCTTTTCCGCCTTCTTCAAATTCAATTTCTGATAAAAATTTTAATCTTTTTTTAATAGTGGATGAAATAAAGAGGGTTAAGCGCGGAATCTGAAAAGATAAACCTTCATTTACTCCATCAGTGCCGGAGTAGTTTGAATTGGCTTCAACGTATCCGCCTATGGCAACAGGTAATTTACCCAGGTTTAAAAACGGACGGTTATAAACAGCATCTAAATTCATTTTAAAACTTGCACTGTCAAAGGGAACAATTTTTTGAGAGGTATCTGTTTGCGAAAAACAGGTTTCACCTAACAATAAAAGCCAGAGGCAGCAAATTGTTTTAAGATAAGTGTATAAAAATATTTTGTTCATCTTCAGTTATTTTAAATTTTTTCAAAGCTTGTTCCGCCGGACCCTGTACAACTTCACCGGTATTACTGAATTCACTTCCGTGCGCAGAACAACTTAACAGATTTCCGTTTACTGTTAATTCAACTTGTTGATGTGTGCAACTCATCAATAAGGCTGTGTATACATTATTTTTTTTAAACAAGGCAATGGGGTGACTTAATCCTTCTGAACGCACAACAATAAATTTCCGAATAGATTGTGAATCCTTTTTTTGAATGAGAAATTCTTTTTTTTGTACAATTAATCGGTTAGCCGAAATGCTTGTTTGAATTTCATGAGTTGATTTACAAGACTTGAGTAAGGAAATGCCTGTAAATGCCAGGCAAGCTCCGCCGCAAATTTTTATGAATTCATTTCTGGTCATTTTACTAAAGGCTTTCAAGAAATTTTAGCACAGCATTTTTTTCTTGTTGTGATAGTGCTTTAAAATTATTTGTGATTTGAAGCGCTTCACCGCCATGTTTCAAAATAGCCTCCTCTATACTTTTTGCTCTGCCATCATGTAATAAAAAATATTCACCACCCTGTGAGTTTTTTGAAAGTCCCAATCCCCATAAAGCAGGAGTTTTCCATTCATTCGTTAGCGCTATTCCTTCGGTATAACCGTCGTCTAGTTTGCTACCCATATCATGCAACAATAAATCAGTATACGGATGAAAAGTTTTATTACTTAGCGCTTCAATTTCATTTGTCCCTGTAGTCCAGGTTTCAGTATGACATTTATCGCAACCAATTTGTTTAAATAATTCTTTGCCTTGCAACACTTCGCTATTCGATGTATTGCGAGGTTCGGGTGTTTTTAAAGTTTTCAAATAAAACACCAAATTTCTTACGGTGTTTGTACTTACTTCCGGATCCGGTACCAAATCTCCGTAAGGTGAACTAATGCCGTTTATGGCGGGTTCATTTGGCGCAAACTCAGAAGTAATTCCCATATCCTGCACATAAGCATTAACAGTTTGTTGCAATAAATCAATGGCCGCCGCTTTTTTCCCGAATCGTCCGATTAAATAACCGTTTATTAAAATGTGATGTGATTTGATTTGCAAGTACTGCGGAGGTTTGATCAGATTTGGTTTACCGGAGATGCCGTCATTGTTAGCATCTAAAGAATCTACGCGACTTAAAATCTGTGAATCACTTAATGCTTCCAGAAATCCCAAACCACTATTAGCCGGAGGAGTGAATTTAGAAAATGGAGCACCACTCGGAATCACTTCAGGTTGATAGCCCGGGATAGCTCTGTTTTGTAATTGCGGACCGCCAAATTTCAGGAAAGTATTTCCTGCAGTTGTGCTTTGACCAAAACGGGTTAAGGTAGTGAATGGATGTCCTTTTCCATCACCTGCATGACAGGAACCGCAGGAGTTGGATACAAAGTACGGTCCGAGTCCAGTGGATGGCGAGAAAATATCTTCGTTAAAAGCCACATCACCGGCCAGAAATTGTAACTTTTGTTCCGGGTTTAAACCTTCAACGGGTCCGTCTAAAGTTTCGTTTCCGGGAGGGGCTGGAGGAAGCAATTTTTTGCAACTGTGATGAACAAGCCCCAAAAGGACTAAGGTAAAAATTCCAAAAAATATTTTATTCATAGCTATGCTATTTAGACTTTCAAAGTTTGTTTGTTTTTTATGAATAATAATTATTAATTTTGGTATACCTAAAAATTATTTTATGAGATCAGAAACTATAGAAAATTATCTCAAAACTATTTACAATTTAACGGGTGGCAGTTCGCAAGTGGTAAGTAATCAGCAGTTAGCGGCTAAACTGGGAATAAATCCGGCTTCGGTAACTGAATCACTAAAAAAATTACATGAATTAAAATATGTGATATATGAAAAGTCTTATGGCACTCGTTTAACTGCTTCCGGGGCTAAATTAGCAGTGGGTATTGTAAGGAGGCATAGGATTTGGGAAACTTATTTGCATAATGTATTGGGATTTGGTTGGGAGGAGGTGCATGAAATTGCGGAAGAATTGGAACATGTAAGTAATGATAAATTAATTCAAAAATTGGCTAATATATTAGGTAATCCCGGATTTGATCCGCACGGAGACCCTATACCGGATGAGAAAGGAAAAGTTAAGCGTACTAAATTTATTCCCTTATCACAAGCTAAAGCCGGAAAGAAATACATTGTGAGAGCCGTGTCGGATCATTCTACCTTATTTTTAAATTATTTAAAAAAGCATGGTTTAATAATTGGAGCTGAATTTGATGTAAGTTTTTTGGAAGATTATGACGGATCTATGTTAATTATGAATAAGAAAAAGGAAATTGTAATTTCCGCCTCTGCAGCTGATAGCATTATTGTTTCAGAAAAGGGATAGTTGAATTTTATTCACTTCTAAATTGTATATTTGATTGAGTTAAAAAAAATGAAAATAATTATTTATTGTCAATTATTCGTTCTCCTTGCCTGTTTAAGCTTTGGGCAAACTAATCTGAAAAGCGAAAGATTAAAGCTAGGAGATGTGGCAAAAGAAACTATTCAGTATACCGATTCGTGGAATACACCTCAGGTAACACAAGTACCGGCCTTATATCATGTTTTATTTTATCGATTTAAGGATACGCTTGGTTATTCCGATAATGCAGATAGTATTGCGGGATTGGAAAAGATAATCAGTGAACTCGAGCTTGAGTTAGCCAAAGCCCCCGGATTTAAAGGTTTGCATACCGAGTGTCATGCGCACGTGAATAGTTTTACGGAAATTTCAGATGTTCAAAAAGAAATTGATCAGAAACGAAAGGAAAGTTATGAAAATTCAAAAGTTACTCATGGTTGGTCGTTTATGATTATGGACGAAAAGAAAATAAAATCAAATAGTGTTATCCATGCTTCAAAAATTGTTTTGGTGAGTCCGAAAGGAAGAATTTTATATACCGGATATATTGGGGGTTTAAATAAAGAGTCCATTTCAAAAATTAAAGTTATTCGAGGTAAGTTGCTCACGATGAAAGATGGGAGTAAAACAGCATTGGATAAGGCATATATTTCGATAATTAAGCATGATAAAACGAAGGTAGACGAAGCTTATACTAACAAAGATGGAGAATTTGAACTGGATTTACCTGAAAATATTGCGTACACATTAACAGCTCGGCCAACGTCCACTGCAGTTGATAATATTATTTTAGCTACACAAACCGGATTAGAACTTTCAAAATTTAAACGGACTAAAAATGGTTTTGAATTTCCTTTATTAAAAGCGGATATTTCAAAACTAACTAACTTAATAGAGGATGATGATTTAAGTTTGACCATTACTAAATTATCGAAGTCGAATACTAAAAATTTGATAGTTACGGAGAGTATAGAATATGCTTCCGGTCAATTTAATTTGGATGAGTCTTCCACAAAAATTATTGATAAAGTAATTGAAGTATTAATTACAAATAATCAGCTAAAGCTTGAAGTTATTTCACACACCGACGCACAGGGAGATGATGCAGCAAATTTACAATTGTCTAAGAAACGTTCGGAGACTGTAATTGATTATATTAAAAGCAAAGGAATTAAAGCTGAACGTTTAACGGCAACAGGAAAAGGAGAGAAAGAAATCAGGAACAGATGTGTAAACGGTGTAATTTGTTCCGCAAAGGAACATGCCTATAACAGGAGAACAGAGTTTCATTTTATTAAGTAAGCAGCCTTAAATTTTTAAAAAATAGGGGCAGGAAAAGTTTTACTCCTGTATAATTTTCACGTTGTATACATCAAATTTGATGATTAACCAATCCTTTAATTTATCTAAATCTTTTTGATTTAAATAGGATTTGGATTTTTTAATATAGACCAGAAGTGTAGAGTAAGCCGAATCTTGTAAGTGATTAGTTGACTTTTCAATAATTAATTCGTAAGGTTTACCGTACAAAGCATAAAATTCTTGAATGGTGTTTTCTTTTTGGGTATTAAAGTCAACTTGTGCTTCTATTTGTTTTTTTAATTCTGATATTTCATCATTTTTCATTCTGAGTAATTCTTCTTGTTTTAAAAACATATCTTCAATAATTCCTTCTTTTAATTCATTCAGGTCAGGTTTATTATTATCTGATGTAATACTGTTTTTTAAAATTAAAACGGCTGCACTTAAGCCGTACTTGTTTTTTGTTAGATTTATTTGATTAGATAAGGAGTCAGAAATGTTATCTCCTATTAAGGTAACTACAATTTCTTTTTTATCCGGATTAATTTTTTTATTGAGAATGGTGTAATTCAAGGGAGCTATTTCTTCATTTATTAGTTGATTGGCATTTTGAATAAATATTTCATTATTAACAAAGGTGTAAGCTAAAAACAGACTTGGAAGAATCATCAATGCCGCTATAGTGCCAATCCATTTTTTAATTTTATCTGAAGTTTGTGGATTTACATAAGTTACCGGATGAAATTTCAAAAACCGCACCATTAAAAAAGTTGCTATACTTATAAAAACGCTATTAATAAGGTATAAATAAAATGCACCAAGGAAAAAAGAGAATTGACCGGTGGCAATTCCGTAACCGGCCGTACAAAGTGGAGGCATGAGCGCAGTTGCAATAGCTACACCGGGAATTACATTATTATATTTTTTTCTAGAGCTGGCCACAATACCGGCTAATCCTCCAAAAAAGGCAATAAGAACATCATAAATAGTTGGAGTTGTCCGTGCTACTAATTCAGATTGCGCGATATTTAGTGGAGAAATTAAAAAGTATAAGTAAGATGTAACTAATCCAATTAAGGTTGCGATTATCAAATTCTTTGCAGCTTTTCGAATTAAATTAATATCAAAAATTCCAGCGCCTAATCCCATGCCCATAATTGGTCCCATTAAAGGTGATATTAACATGGCGCCTATAATTACAGCTGTAGAATTTACATTTAAACCAATGGAAGCAATTAATATGGCAAAAATCAAAGTCCATAAATTAATCCCTTTAAATTCTGTACTTTTTTTGATGTTTTCAATTACATCATCTTCAGACGCTTTATCTTCATCTAAATTAAATCGATACCTAATAATATATTTGATAGATTGAAAAATGCGATTATTCATAAATATTGATTAATCAAATATAGGTTTTAATTCAATAATGAATCGAAGGGATTATATGCTTTTTTGAGTATTATTTTTGTTGAATACTTAATTAGCTTTTAATCCAATTTGCAATTTTTTGAGTACCGGCTATTACGTTTTCGCAGTATTTTTCTGAAAAATTTTCAGGTAATTCTTCATGTAGCGGTATATTTTTGCTACCCGAAAGGGCTCGGGCACCATCAAAATCAACATAAGCCATTCGGGCAGTTAATTCATTTTTTGGCCGATTAAAAGCTGTACCAGGCAATAGTGCAACTCCTTCTTCTTCCAGTAATCGTTTACAAAGGTCTTCAGCATTGCTAATATTTTTTCGGGTTAAATCTGCTTTTACACTGCCAAAGTCGGGGAATAAATAAAATCCACCGATTGGAAAGTGTACTTTAATACCAACACTTCTTAAAATTTGGGTGCATTGCCTTCCTAATTGCGCCAATATTCTTCTTACATGCCATAAATAATCTTCAATAGAGTTATCTCCTCTAAAGGCTTGAATTGCGGCATATTGAATAGGTGCGCTTACTGATGTGTAAGTTTCACTGGCCACAATGGCCATTGCATCCATTAACCAAATTAAATTTTCCGGGAAAGAAAATGTGCCTAGTCTCCAACCTCCTGCTCCGCACCATTTGGAAAGTCCGGAACTAACTATAGTTCCTTCCGGATAAAATCTTGCTATAGAAATATGATTTCCCTTGTGATGTATTTGTCCGTAAATTTCATCTGATAGAATGAGCAAATTGTATTGCCGTGCTACTTTTGCCAATTCAATCAAATTTTCTTCACTATACGTCATTCCATCCGGATTACCGGGATAATTTAAAATCAATAATTTCGGTTTGTCGTTTTCGAGACAAATATTCCTTAGTACTTCCGGTTTTATATTCCATAAATCATTAAACTCTGATGGAATTATTCTAATTTTTTTCTCTAAAATTCTGGCTTGGGGTAAATAGGAAACCCAACTTGGACTCGGAATTATGATTTCGCCATTAAAAACCAATTGAATTAGAAACAGCAGTTCTTTTGAACCCGGACCAATCATAACGTTTTGCGGTTGAAAGTTCACCATGTCTTTTAAGATGAAATTCAGCCACGGCATTTTGCAAAGCAGGTAAACCTTTTACCGGTAAATAATCTTTTTGAGGCGCATATAAACGCAATGCATTTACAACCACATCGGGTACAGGAAATGGAGATTGGCCTAAGCCAAATCTGTAAATTTTTTTTCCTTCAGCTATTAATTTTTTACTCAATTCATTTATAGCAAGCGTGTCGGATATTTTAAGTCCGGCAATACTGGGATGAATTGCTTTTTCAAATTGCGGCTTTTCATTTTCCTTCATGAGCATAGCAGTAATTTATTTTTGGAAATTAATATTCTTAGTTGTGAAATGAAAATGTTTATTCAAATCTTTCTTCATGATCATTAACATGTTCATGATATTTTTTTTCAAGCTCATCTTCAAAGAAAAACTTCTCCTCTCCAAATGCGGGTTTCAGGTCATCTAGCCAAATGGCATCCGGATTGTATTTGGCAAAGAACGGTTTAGCAACCCAATCCGGATTTCGTCCCTGAAGCATTCTAAGTGCAATCACTTTTTCCCCTTTAATTTCAGTTACTCCCAGAATTTGAACTTTGCCCGGCGTGCACGACATGCTTGGCCCTCTAACAGTGCGGCAAACACCACTCACTTTTTGATAAGCGTTTCTGAATATTTCCCACGCTTTTTCTAGCGTGATGGCGAAATATTCCTGCGCACCGGTGTCTCTGGGTATAAACATGTAATAGGGAATCATGTTTAAATTAACTTGTTTTCGCCACATATCAGCCCATATTTCTGGTGAATCATTAATGTGTTTTAAAATCGGTGATTGCGTTCTGATTTGTACACCTACACTTCTTAATTTCTTAACGGCTTCAATTACTGCCGGAGTTTCTAATTCAACGGGATGAGAAAAATGCGCCATAATACTTAAATTAATGCCTTTCTTGATTACCGATTCAAATAAGTTAAGCATATCCTGCGCATCGTCATCGCTTGTAAATTTGTAAGGCCAATAACCAAGCGCTTTAGTGCCGATTCTGATAGTTTGTAAATTAGGTATATCGGCATCCAACAGGGGCTGAATGTATGTGGCAAAAATTTTTGTTTTCATAATCATAGGGTCACCACCGGTAAATAAAATATCGGTAACTTCTGGATTTTGTAAAAGGTATTCTTTTAATAAATCTCCCTCCTTCATGGCAAATTTGAGTTCATCCATTCCAACAAATTGCGGCCATCGAAAACAGAAGGTACAATAAGCATGACAAGTTTGTCCCTGACTTGGAAAAAAGAGTACTGTTTCACGGTACTTATGTTGCATACCGTTTAATTTTTCTCCATTAATGGTAGGTACATTATGTTCTAATTGCCCGGCCGGGTGTGGATTTAATTCAATTCGGATTTCATTCGCTGTAGCTTTTATCACATCTTTACTAGCTCCGCTATCTAAAACTTTTTTCATTTTAGCATAATGTTTTTCATTCAGCATTCCTTTTTGCGGAAAAGTAAGTTTAAACATGGGGTCGTTATCAAGATCATCCCAATTGATCAATTCATCAACTACATAATTATTGGTTTTAAAGGGAAGTACATGACCAACAACTTCAATAGCCTCAATTTGTTCTGCTGTTAATTTTGAAATTTGGACAATTTTTTTATAATTATTTAGCGCATAAGATTGAATTTTCATAGTAAAAAGTAGATTTGGTTAACAATTGAATTTATTTTAGAAAAAAACCTGTTAACGTTGTTAAAGTTAACAGGTTCATATAAACCAAAATAAAAACTTAATTAGGCCTAAGGTATTCAATTTCAAACAAAAAAAAATTGACAATTATCAATTCCGAATAATTTTGTAAATTCAGCAAGTGCAATATGTTTCAAATCGATAAATATCACCTTAAATCTTCGCAACTATTCAATGCATTAACTGATAAAGAATTGAAGGCACTGAAGGAAAAGCAGCTAATAAAGGATTATGCAAAGGGGGAAATTATTTTCAAAGAAAAGAGTAATCCAAAAGGAATTTACTTTGTACTGAAAGGAAAAGTGAAGATTTTTCAAACTAACCAAGAAGCCAAACAGAGTATAGTTTATATTTATAAAAAGAATGATGTGTTTGGTTATCGTCCTATTTTAGCCGGTGAGCAACATCCCGTAGGTGCTATGGCACTTGAAAAGGCAGAAGTTGCATACATTCCCAAAGAACACTTCTTGTTGTTATTAGATCAATCCAATATTTTGGCTCAAAATTTAGTTCTCTTATTAGCCGAAGAATTTTCGGTTTGGGTGAATCGCATGACCATTTTCTCTCAATGTAGTGTCAAAGAACGAATGGCTTTAACCTTGTTGATTTTGGAAAAGGTTTTTCAAACCGATTTGAAGCAAAAGAAAACGGTTATCAATTTTAACCGGGATGATTTTGCAGCGTACGTGGGAACAGCCAAAGAAAATTTGGTTAGAACTTTACGTGTATTTAAAGATGAGAAGTTGATTTCAACTAAAGGTTCCAAAATAATTATTTTGAATAGAGTTAAATTGGAAGAAATGATAAAACATATTTAATTTAAACAGAATCCTTTAAATGTATTAGCTTTGTGAACCATGCTTGATTTATTCGCTATAATAGTTTCCATTTCAGCAGTTTTCGGATTTATAAATCACAAATATTTAAAATTGCCTACAACCATAGGTGTTATGCTTATAAGTGTTTTAATAGGTGTTTTATTTAAAATAGCCGGTGCAATCCAAGATGACTTTATGTCTCCTATGAACCATTTTCTTCAGGATTTTGATTTTAGTTCATTTGTATTAGATTTTGTGCTATGTTTTTTACTTTTTGCAGGCTCGCTTCATGTAAATTTTGTACAGTTGCGAGGGGCAAGAGGTTCAATAATTTCTTATGCCACTATTGGTGTTTTAATTTCAACTTTATTAATCGGAACAGTTACATATTACGTTGTTCAATTATTTGGATATGATATCAGCTTTATTGTTTGTCTTTTGTTTGGCGCACTTATTTCTCCCACTGATCCAATTGCAGTAATCGGAATTTTATCAAAATACAATGTCCCTCAAAAATTAAAAACAGAAATAATTGGAGAGTCTCTTTTTAATGATGGAGTTGGCGTGGTGGTGTTTACGGTTATTTATTCCTTATACACGGGCGGTGAGGAAAGTTTCACTGTAGGAAACGTACTTAAAGTTTTTTCCATTGAAGTTATAGGTGGAATTTTTATTGGCTTTACCATTGGATATATTGGCTACCGTTTAATGAAAGCCATTGATCATTATCAAACAGAGATATTAATTACATTGGCTGTGGTAACCGGTGGTTGGTCAATTGCAAACTTAATTCATGCTTCCGGACCTTTGGCAATGGTAGTTGCCGGTATATTAATTGGCAATAAGGGTAAAAAACATGCCATGTCGGATATAACGGCAGAATACGTGGATAAATTTTGGGAATTGATTGATGAAATTTGTAATACTATTTTATTTGTATTAATTGGTTTTGAAATATTTTTCGTTTCGTTTGAGTTAAAATATTTGGCTATTGGCGCCGTGTTAATTGTAGTTGCTTTAGTATCAAGATATATTTCTTTACTTCCTGCATTTTTTATTTTCAATCATCGCGAAAATAAAAAATCACTCAACTTGGGAATACTTACCTGGGGTGGTTTACGTGGGGGAATTTCAATCGCCTTAGCTTTATCCATGTTAAATAAAGTGGATGGTGGAAGTTTGTTTTTGGTTTGTACCTATTGCATCGTTTTGTTTTCAATTGTAGTGCAAGGTTTAAGTATTAAAAAGCTTTTGGCGAGATATTAAATTAGTTTGCAACGTGGACACACCCCAGTTTTACAACCTGTTAAAATTTAGATCTTTGAAATGCATACTCTGCTTGCTTCTACTTTTGAGTTCATTTGTTGTAAAATCACAGGATAATTCCGATCAAGTAAATGCAAGAATCGATTCTGTACGGAATTTGATCAGTAAGACTAAGTCGGATACGGTGTTGATCGACTTACAAATTCAATTGGCGAAATTAAGTTCAAATCAAAGGATTTCATTTTGGGACAGTTTACTGGCAAAAGCGGAGAACCTTCAGAATATTTCATTGCAATCTAAATTGACCGATAAAATAGGTCTTTTGTACTATCAGGTTTCTAACTTTCAAAAGGCCATGCAGTATTGGGTTCTGAATTTGAAGCTTAGTGAAAGAATTGGAGACCCAAATGAAATCTCAGAATCGTTGAATAATGTTGGCTATTTGTATTATTGCAGGGGAGACATTCCGAAGTGTTTGGATTATTACCATCGGAGTTTAAAGATCAAGGAAAAAATTGGCAATAGATATAGTGTTGCTGCTTCATTAAACAACATTGGTGCTGTTTACCTTCAACAACAGGATCTTGAGAATGCTTTAAAATACATGCTAAGATGTCTGGAAATTATTGAGGGATCAAATGAAAAAGGAAATATTGTTAGTGTGATGTTGAACTTAGCAAGCATTTACAAGGAAATGGGGGAATACAATAAATCATTGACTTATAATTATAAAAGTTTAAAACTTAGTGAAGAAATAAATGATGTTGATGGGATTGCGGTGTCCTTGAACAACCTGGGTACTGTTTACAGCTACAGAGGTTTAAATGATAGTGCAATGTATTTCTACAAACGGGGTCTTGAAATTAGAGAGAAGTTTAATGAAAAGTCAGGCACTGCTGCCTTATTGGATAACATTGGAATGATATACGAAGAACAGAATAAATTGGATCTGGCCTATGATTACGCAAAGCAAGGTCTTGACCTTGCAAGTGAATTGGGCCTCACCATACAGATCCGTAATTCGGCACGCACATTAAGAAAGATCTTTCATAAGAAAAAACAATACAAGGAAGAATTGGAAATGTATGAATTGGAAATTAAGATGCGAGATTCGTTGGACAATGAAAATAATAGAAGAGTTTCTTTAAGAAACCAATTAAAGTACGAATACGAGAAACAGGCAGCAGCAGATTCAGTAGCACATGCGAAAGAATCTGAAGTAAAAAATGCAGAACTGGCAAAACAAAATTCAGAAATAAAAGCTAAGAAAAATCAACAGTACGCGCTGTTCGGTGGGATGACTTTGGTGCTGATATTCGCCGGTTTCATGTTTAATAGGTTCAGGGTAACTCAAAATCAAAAAAGAGTAATTGAACATCAAAAAGAAATTGTGGAAATACAGAAGCAATTGGTAGAAGAAAAACAACAAGAAATTTTAGATTCTATTCATTATGCCCGAAGGATTCAAATGGCGCAAATTCCGAGCGAAAAGATAGTTTTCAATAAACTAGAGAAACTAAGAAAATAGTTATCTCAACTTTTATTCCCATTTTTTATTGATAAAACCAATTGTTGTGGGTTAAATATGTACTAATTATTGAAACAAAAAAACCCGTCTTAATGCGGGGGTTTTTGTTTTAGGTTTCCGTTTATGAAAGCAAGCTTTCAACGATTCTATCTAAAACAAAAAATCCGCTTATCGCGGACTTTTGCATTTATTCGTGGTACCTGCTGGAATCGAACCAGCGACACAAGGATTTTCAGTCCTTTGCTCTACCAACTGAGCTAAGGTACCAGCTCATTTATTTTTCTGTGACCTTGCTCTACCTCCGCCGCGGCGGATGAGCTAAGGTACCAGCTCATTTATTTTTCTGTGACCTTGCTCTACCTCCCGATAGTTCGCCGTGGCGAATCGGCATGAACTTGGTTAACAGTTCTCTCTAATTCAGAGGGTGCAAAATTACATATTTTATCCTTTCTGCAAAATAATTATAAAAAAAAGCTAAAGGCCTCAAACTGCGATATTATTCAATTATCTTAGACTTCTCGTGAAATTAGTATTAGATATTGGCAATACCTGCATAAAATATGCCCTATTTAACGGGAATGCGATGGTTGAACTTGGTAATTTCTCACATATTGATTTATTTCTGGATAAAAAAAAGCTTTTAGATAAGGTAACTTCTATTGTAGCAGCTTCAGTTACTACCCTCCATGAGATTATTCAAAGCAAATTAAGTCATATCCCTTTCCGGGTTTTTACACCAAGATCCGCAACACCTTTAATTAATAAATATGAAAGTCCGGATTCCTTAGGAACCGATCGTATTTTGGCATCGGTAGGCTCTTATCTTTTATATCCCAATACCAATGTGCTCACTATTGATGCGGGAACATGCATTAAATATAACTTTGTAAATCAACAAAACGAGTTTGTTGGAGGTGCTATTTCACCTGGTTTTCAAATGCGATTAAAGGCATTGCACGAGTACACTTCCGCATTGCCGCTTATAGCAGCAGATTTTAATTATGATAAATTAACAGGTACAAATACCCGGGATTCAATTTTATCCGGTGTGCTTACAGCCACGGCTTTAGAGGTAGAAGCAGTAATTACTCAGTATAAAATAAAGTATCCTGATTTGATTGTTGGATTAACCGGCGGCGATGCAGCATATTTGGGCAAACAACTGAAAAATCGTTTCTTTACCGAACCAAATTTAATTTTAAACGGACTAAACTCCATACAGTTTCATGATCGGTAAATATCGTGGTATATTTTTTCTAATTCTGATTACAAAAATTCTGTTTAGTCAGAATAATACATTTAGTCCATATTCAAGGTATGGTTTAGGAGAAATTAATCCCTCTACTTTTGCGCACAATGCAGGAATGGGAGGAGCACATATTGCCTTAAAGCCGGATTCGGTTATACCCCTTTTTATCAATGCAGGAAATCCTGCTGCTTATTCGCTGGTTCGCTTAACTACTTTGGAAGTGGGTGGAACTTTTTTTTATTCTGATTTCAGTAGTCAATCTTCTTCTTTAAAAAAATGGAGTACCAATTTTTCATATGCGTCGTTGGCTTTTCCGGTGGGAAATAAAGGTGGTTCTTGTTTAGGTATTGCGCCTTACAGTAATTTAGGTTATGATTTAGAATCCAAAACTGAAATAAGCGGAATTGGTGATGTCAAATATTTGTATCAAGGAAATGGTGGATTAAATAAAGCTTATTTAGGATATGGCGTGATGCCGTTTAGTGAACGTTTGATAAAATTCAGAACAAAAAATTTATATATAGCTGATTCCATGAAAAAATTATCACATGGCGCTTATCGGTTTAGGCAAGGTATAAACAAATTATTGAGCGATTTGAGTTTTGGTGTAAACGTAAATTATTTGTTTGGATCTTTGCAACAAACCTCTCGCGTGGTGTTTCCTAATACTTTATTATATAATAATACTTATTATGATCAAACAGTAAACATGGGTGATTTTACTGGTAATGCAGGAATGCAAATGGCATTCACCATTGATAGTGCCGGTAAAAAAGTAAATAGAAGAGCGTTAAAGGAAAAAGTAAAAATAACGGCCGGCGCCTTTTATGCGCTCAATAATACTATAAATGCAAGTTATAATAGTGCAGGATTTAATTACATATTGAATGGTTTTGGCGATGAAATTTTTAGAGATACTATTTTATATCAAGTAAATCAATCGGGTAAAATAACTTTGCCGGCAGAAATTGGTGTAGGTTTAGGGTTTAAAAAAGGAGAAAGAATAAATATAGTTGCAGATGCTGCAATCACACAATGGAGTGCATTTAAATATCTTAACTCAACTGATACGTATAAAGATAATTTACGGGCAGCGGTTGGTTTAAACTATGTGCCCGAAAAATATGCGGCGGGCAATGGTGCTTTTTGGAAGAGGATAAATTATAGGTTTGGTCTCAATTATCAAAGCGGATTTATACAATTAGCAAATGGTGGTTTAATTAATTCGTATGCTATTAATGCGGGTGTAGGCTTACCGGTTGGTATTGGCCGATTAAACTCTATGGTGAATATAAGCGGATCATATGGCCAAACGGGACCAAGCTCGGGATCCGGGACTAAAGAAAATTTTTGGCGCGTAACTTTTGGATTTAATTTTTCTGACCGATGGTTTCAGAAATTCAGATACGATTGATCTGATAAAAAATAATGAGGTATACATTCATAATTTTTAGCACTTTGTTTTGTTCACTTCTGATTATGTCATGCACCAATGATATGAAGCAGGTAATGAATCTCCCTACTATTCAAAAAAGACCCTCTCAAATCGGAGACAGCGTTACTATGTTATATACCGATAGTGCCTTGTTGAAAGTGGTTGTTAAAGCCAATCGCATGTTAGTTTTTGATAAAGAAGTAAGCGAACCCTTTACTGTATTAACGAATGGTTTATTTGTTACATTTTATGATGATGAAGAAAAGATTTCAAGCACATTAAAAGCCAGATATGGAGTACGATTTGATCATAGTAAACGCATGGAAGCCAAGTATGGCGTGGAGGTGATTAATAGAGATGGCAATAAGTTAGAGACTGAAAAATTGATTTGGGATGAACCCAAAAAATTAATCTATACGGATGCTCATGTTAAAATTACTACAGAAAAAGAAATTATAACAGGCAAAGGATTAGAAAGCAATCAGGATTTTACAAAGTATAGTTTAAAAGAAATTACCGGAATTTTAAAAATTAAAAACAATGAGCTCTGATATTAAAAATAATTTATTCATTATTATTGAACGCATGTGGCTTGTTGGGGCGGCATTAGGCGTTTTAATTACAGTTTACTTTTTAATTGTAGGAGATAATGATAGTGCCTTATTCTTTTTCGCATTTTTTATTTTATCATCGGTTCTTTATCTAGCTCGAAAAAGTCAGCGTAAAAAACAGGAAGCTTATTTGAATCAGAAAAATCAAAATAATAAACCGAAGAATTAATCTGCGGTTTATTAAAATTTCGCATTCTATTTACTTTTTAGCCATCATTTCGGCCATTTCTACTAATCTGATGAATTCTGCGCGATAACCTTCTTCATCTTTTCCTTTTGCAGATTTGGCCAGTGCCAATACACTTTTGTAATCTGCCTGACCTTTAAATTTAGAATCACGTAATAACATTCCAAAGGCTGAAACTGCTGAAGCAAATTTGCAATTTTCGCTGGCGGAAGAGAATTTTTTTAATTGATCATCTACAACTTCAGTAATCAGTTTAGAATGTTCTTCATTTGGTTCTTTATATCGGAATTTAACGGTAAGTATTTCATTGCTGCTAATATTTGTTTTAGTTTGTATGACTTGATATTTAAGCGGGTCAATTGAAGCTGTTTCTTCAGTTGATCCAGCCGGAATAATTTCATACAAAGCGGTTACGGTGTGCCCTGCTCCTAATTCACCGGCATCTTTCTTATCATCATTAAAATCTTCATTGGCTAAAACTCTGTTTTCATATCCTACCAATCGATATGCTTTTACTTTAGCCGGGTTAAATTCAATTTGAATTTTTACGTCTTTGGCAATGGTTACCAAAGTACCACCCATTTCATTTACCAATACTTTTTTAGCTTCCATGATATTATCTATATAGGCATAATTACCATTACCTTTATCTGCTAATTGTTCCATTTTAGCATCTTTGTAATTTCCGGTCCCGAATCCAAGTACGGTTAAATAAACTCCCGATTCTCTCTTTTCTTCTATTAACCGTACCATTTCTCCATCACTTCTTGCGCCAATATTAAAATCTCCATCAGTTGCAAGTATCACTCTGTTGTTTCCGCCTTTAATAAAATTTTCTTTAGCCACGTTGTAAGCTAATTTTATACCTGCGCCCCCTGCTGTTGATCCACCGGCCTGCAATTCTTCAATTGCTGCCATAATTTTATCCTTTTCACTGCCTGAAGTAGAAGGCAGCACTAATCCGGCTGCACCGGCGTAAACAACAATTGAAATTCTATCTTGTGGTCGCATTTGCTCAACTAACAAACGAATTCCAGATTTTACTAAGGGTAATTTATTTGCCGTCATCATAGAACCGGATACATCCAGTAAAAAAACTAAATTATTGGCCGGCATGCTTGTGGTACTTATTTCTTTTCCCTGAATGCCAATATGCACAATGCGGTGTTCTTTATTCCATGCACACTCAGTATATTCAGTTTGAATAGAAAATGGAACCTTACCTTTTGGTTTTTTATAGCTGTAAGAAAAATAATTTATCATTTCCTCAATCCGAACAGCATCAGCGGGTGGTAACGAACCGTTGGTAATTAATCGCCTAACATTACTATAGGAAGCCCTGTCAACATCAATACTCATGGTTGAAAGAGGATTTTTATTTACTTCTTTAAACTCATTGTCTTGTATGTGTTTATATTCTTCGGTATTAAAATTACCGGCATCATATCCGGAAGGCATAGGGGAGTAGGCATAACTTTCAGCACATTTCATTCCATGATATCTGCCTCCTATTTTTTCACGTTCTGTTTTCTTATCCACTAAATCATGTACAGCTACATTTTCTAAAGCAATATCATTTAAAGTGGTAGAACTTGATGTAATACTTATTTTTTCAGTTTTATTTTCATAGGCCTTGTGACTTGATTTTATTACATATTTACCGAAAGGTGGAGTTTTAAAGCAATAGTCACCATTATTATTGGTATAAACAGTTTCAATTAAACTATCATTTCGAAATAATTGAACTTTGGCTTTGTGTAGTCCCTTGCCTGAATCACTTGTTTTTACATGTCCGCAGATATTTGCAATTTTAGATTTACTGCTGTTTTGACTATTTAATATTAGGGTCAAAAACATAAAGAGGCTTATTAATTGAGTTTTCATAACTAAAGGTTTTAATTTATTGTTTAGATGAGTAGCTTTACCACATTCCATAAATAAAACGGAATTATTTCTCAATATTCTGATTCAGAATGATTTTAACGGTGCTGTTTGAAGCTATGAATAAGGCGTAAGGGTCTGATTATTAACATTTTTAAACAAAGATGAATTTAACTTGGTATAGAATTTGTCATCCTATACGTATGGTGATGTTTTTTGAGATTAAGCATACACCATTAACCGACAGTATTTACTTCAGTAAATACTGGGATACGGGAAATAGGGTTCAACCCTCAAAAGCCATCTGTAAAAGATGGCTTTTTTCTTTTTATTCTTCAACATTTTTACACAAGATGTTAAGTGGGGGTCATTCGCATCAACATTTTTTTAATTTTGAACTCCTTTTAAAAATGAGATTTATTCTTCTAATATTCTTTTTGTTGTTTTTTTATACCGGACATGCTCAGTTTAAAGATACTGTAGGTAGAAATAAGCCCTTAGATACTTTAATGAAAAAGAAACCAAAGAAAGAAGTTAAAGAAGATAATTTTGCCTTAAGAAAACGCGAGCATGTGTTTTTTGTATCTAATCGACTATGCGACGATAATAAATTTGATATTTTTAAGGTGACACCTACGGATAAAGAACCGCCGGTAATAATTGTTCGCGGTAAATTTAGAGTTGAAGGTAATCCAAATATCAAAAAAGCCCGTATTATGATTTATAATGCCTCAAATGAACATTTAGTGGGCACTTTTAATACAAATGAATATACCGGAAATTACTTATTGGTTTTGGCGCCAAGTGTAAAATATATATTTAAAGTGGATATGAACAACTATCCGACTTTGAGTGAAGATGTTGAAGTTCCTTTAAAAATAGATTATGAGGTTTGTTATCAAGAACTAAATGTAAAAGTAAATGCTAAAAACAAAGCGAGTATTTCTGTGCATAGTTATTTTACCGATGAAAATGAGAAAGTATTTTACATGAAAGCCATGGTAGATACCAATCGCCACTTTTCAAACATGTACCAATTTTCAACACTGAATAATAAAGAGAAATTGCCGGCCGAAGAAATTCATTCTACGGTTGATGAGCTGGTTAAAAAGCAAATTGATATTGAAAGAAAAAAGCCCGAAGATGCATTTCGTTTTTTTAAGTTAGGCAAATATAATGAGGCATTACAAATCTATTCTCTTTTATTGAGAAATGATCCGGCCGATCCTTTTGTGAATTATTATTACGGTATTTGTAATTATAAATTAGGTACTAGTAAAACAAAAGCGGTAAGCTGTTTACAATTGGCAGCAGATTGCAAAGATGTTCCTTATAATGTTTTTTTGTATTTGGGATTAGCGAGCCATCAATCTTATCTATTTACTACAGCAATTCAAGCGTTTGAAAATTACAAGAAAAAAGCATCGCCTATTGAAATGAAAACGAACAACATTAATTTGTTAATCAAAAATTGTCAAAGTGGAGCAACACTTATTGACGAAAAAGTAAGTATTGAAGTTTTAAAACGAAGCGATATTAAAGAAAAGGAATATTTGAGTGCATACAATCCTGAAAACGTAAGTTCAGTACAGTATAAAACCGATTTTTTCAAATCTCAGATTGATAAGAAAAAATTGGCTAAACAACTGATAACAAATTTTCATAAGCGCGAATATATACATGTGAGTTATGGCCCACTGGAAAAAAACGGCTTGGATTTATTCGTGAATACGCCACTTCCTAATGGAAATTTATCGGGTGCAAAAACACTGGGTCCAATAATAAATACTGTAGAGGATGAAAATTACCCTTATTTAAGTCGGAACGGATTAACGCTTTATTTCTCTTCAAAAGGACATAATAGTATGGGTGGATATGATATTTTTAAATGTACGCGCCCGGATACTTTATCCGAATGGTCAAGTCCCATTAATTTGGGATATCCTATCAATTCTACTTACGATGATATTATGTATGTGCCCGATTCAACCGAACAATTTGCAGGCATGTGTACCAACCGTAAAAATGGTGAATTTGAATACATGCATTTAAAACTACCGAATAAAGAAAATACGTATTCAGTAGTAAAAGGGCAATTTGTAACCAACGATTCATTAGGGTTTCGAGATGCATTTATTTCTGTTTTCGATATCAACACCGGAGAACTGGCCGGAATTTATAAAACTAATCATGAAACCGGTTTTTATTTAATGATTTTGGTTTCCGGCAGAAAGTATGAACTTATGTTAGAGTATGAAGGATTGCCTGAATTTAGAACTGAATTTAATATTCCGGATAAAAAAGCTGAGTTTGAATTGAAGCAAATTATTCGATTAGTTCGAAAAGACAATAAAGATGATTTTAAAGTAAAAAATTATTTTACTGAATTTGAAGCTGAGCGGGCAGTTTTTGAGAAGTCTGTTGGAGTACCTGTAGTTAATACCGAAAAAGTGGAAAAGAAAGCCGGTACAAAGCGAACTCCCGAACAAATGAAATTAGATCAGGAAGATTTAAGTAAAGCGAAAACATTTTTTGATCAAGCCAATTTTAAAGAAGCCGCTCTTCTTTTTGAAAAAGTAGAATCCAGAGTAGATTTAGATCCCTTGAGTAATTATTACTACGGTGTGAGTTTATATAATTCCCATCAGGATAAAACATATTGTATTCCGATTTTATCGGGATTGCAGAGGGAAAAAAATATTCCGGAAGATTATATGTTGTTTCTGGCTAGGGCCAATTATTATAGTTACCGATTTAAAACAGCCATTGGATGTTATCAGCATTATTTAAATAATAATTCAATTGCTGAAGAATTGAAAAATGTTTTATTGCAGGAAATTGAGTATTGCCGAAACAGTATAGTGTTGGTCAATAATCCGCAAGTACTGGAGGTGTTTGAACGTAAACATGTGGATGTGCATGACTTTCATCGTTCATTATTGCATATTGAATCTGGTTCCAGGGTTTTAGTTTTAACAGATGATTTATCATCAAGTATAGATAAAAAGAAAAAGTTTAAATCCATGTTCTATATTTCGCCTGATAAAAATGTTTTACTTTATTGTAGTTATGGTGAAGATGAAACAAACAGTAAAGATATTTACATGCGAAAAAAAATTATCTAATGGTAGATGGAGTCCCGAGCCTGAAAAAATTGCAGCAATAGCAACAGATGCGGACGAAGAGTTTCCTTCCTTATCAACCGATGGACAAACGCTATACTTTTCTTCTAAAGGATTAGGTGGAATGGGTGGCTATGATATTTATAAAAGCGTTTGGGATGATAATTTACAAGTTTGGGGAAAACCTGTTAATATGGGATCTCCGGTGAATTCGCCCTATGATGATTTGTTTTATCTGGAATAGAAATTAAAAAAGGAAGAAAAAATACACTGCTACCCAAACGGAATCAACATTTTCATAATAACCAATTGTTTCATTTTTTTCTGTTGTAACAAGTCCGTTTTTAATTATTCCAATCGGTTTTTTTTCTTTATTTATTACTTCTCCTTTATCATTAATTGACCCGATAAATTCCTTTTTTTCGTTTTCGATACTGTTACCTGATTTGATATAACCTATAATAATTGAGGAAGCATTGGTAACCATACCGTCTGATTTGATCGCGCCTATTTTTTTCCCTGACTCATCTAATACTGTTCCGTCACTTTTTATCTCAGCTATAATCGCCAAATCGGCGCCCATTAAGGCTTGAGATTTTAAAACACTGCAAATGCAGATTCCAATTAATAAAATTAAATATTTCATAATAATAAATTTTTAAACAATAAGAATAACCAACACACGAATGTGGTTATTCCGGATGCTGAAAGCCTTTAGTATTCGCTTTTAATTAACTTTTGGGAATAAAATAATTCACCATTTATTTTTTTGAGCTTTAATAAATAAACACCCGTTTGTAATTGATTTGCGTTTAATTTATATTTAATTTCAGTTGAATTATTAGGCAATGATTTTTCTATTATTATTTTTCCTTGCAAATCGTATATTTCTACATTTACCGGCTCTGCAATATTTTTCTTAATGTGAATGGTTATTTCATTTGAAAATAATGTTTCAGCATAGATTTCCGATTCAATATTTTTGCTTTTTGAAATGCCGGATAACTGACAAACAGGCAACACGGATATAAATGGAACTTTATTAAATTCTGTTATGGTTACTTGTAAATTGTTGGATGGAGTAAATGTTTGTGTTAAAGTGATAGCCTGATTTCCTCCTGTAGCTTGCGCACCTCCTAATAATATGTTGTTTTGTGAAATGCTGATATATTTACCTTCGCCTAAGTTGGTAAAAACATTTACTGAGTTTGAACCCGGTGTAATACAATTATCGTGCGTGGCTGCAATGTTTGAAAATGATCGATTGCGAATCATGCAAGATGGGTCGCCAAACATGAGCCAAGTCTCCATTACTTCTTCTCCCTGTGCGGTGGGATACATATCCAACATATGCATTTGTCCGTTATAAAATAAACCTCCGGTAGTATATTTTTTATTTAAGTTATATTGATTGGAAAGGATGTCGCCAATTTCATCTTGGGTATCCATGGGTTCTGCCCAGGCCATTAATATGGTTGAACCACATGTGTTGATAGCTCCCGTTGGTCCGTTTTGATTTCTGGCTCTCATAAATGCTTCGCAAAAACAAGTGCCATTATGAAATGTACCATTATTGCAGGCAACTTGTAATGAGAAAGGATACTTACCGTTATTGGTTGAAGTATTGACGTTTGAAATATTGTAATTACTGGTTGCACAACCGTTTTGCGAACCGTGACCGCAATACATAAATAATGAGACCCCTGAATTTACAGTAGAGGAAACAGCACTTGCGCTTGGATTTCCGGGTGCATCGTTTCCGGCGTGTGTGCTATCATAAAATTCATGGAAAAAGGAATATCCGTCGGTTACCAGTTTATTTCCAATTTTTCGCAAATGTACCCAGTCGGCCTCATTCTCATCGCCAATGCCATAACCTTCATT
This sequence comes from Sphingobacteriaceae bacterium, assembly GCA_016715905.1. Lineage (NCBI taxonomy): Bacteria > Pseudomonadati > Bacteroidota > Sphingobacteriia > Sphingobacteriales > Sphingobacteriaceae > Sphingobacteriaceae bacterium. Next base: position 401,826 of record JADJXI010000005.1, read on the forward strand.
TGAGCCAATGCCCAAAGCCTGAGTTAACCATTCGCCTCCTGTAGGGTTTTTTTCATATTCTAATGTTCGCTCAACCATAGTAGCAACATCACTATTTGTGCTGGCCGAAAATCGTCCCATCATTAATTCAGGGTAATGATCATTGCCGTTTAGTAATGCGTAATAAGTATCGCTCCATTTGGTTTCGGATCCGGCCGGACCTGCATTATAAGCGTTTATTTGCTGATGGTCGCCAACTAATAAAACATACAATAAATTAGGGTTCGCGTTATAATAATTTTGGATATACGTTTTTACAGCCGGGCCTGTAGTACCGGTTAAAGCTGTAGTAACCATATTTGTTTTAATGCCTTTTTGATTTTTCCAATCTACAAAGGGTTGCATTTCATTTGAAAAAGTTGGATGTGCTATGATTAACATTTCGCCATACTCACTTAATTGCGTATAGGCCATTTTCTCGGCACTATTGGTATTCCAATTGATAAAGCGGCTACTGAATATTTCTTTTTCATCAATGGAATTTGCCGATTTGGTATGAAGTGCGATTTTTTTTCCTTTAGCGTTAAGATAGCTGATTTTAAAAACCAGTTTAGAATAAATAACCGCTTCTCCGGTATATGAATTTACTTTAACCGGAAATACACTCAATGAAATTCCATTTTGACCTCTTAGGTTATACGCTTTATTAAATTCAATGGGCGTGTTTGGGTAGAATTTATTTTCAGTATAAATCTTTCCGAAAACGTAAGGTATTTGCGTTGGGTCAATGTTTCTTTTTAAACTGCCTTTACTTGGAGCAATTAGGAAATCGGAAAGGTTTTGTTCATCTGTGGATAGTATTTCAATTTTAGGAATACAATTTTCAGGCAATGCTAAGGATATAGATGATCGGAGCAACTGTGGAAACCCTTCATTCAGCACCGGTACTGTATGGCCCGACTTTAATTGATAATAGTGTTTATTATTAATGGTAACAGAATTTTTAATTATTTCATCCGAAGTATATTCAATCGTAACTGAATGATCATCTGACTGAAGAACTCTGAATCCGTCTTTTGCGTTTACAAAAAGAGAATTAACGAGGAATACTAAACTAAAAATATTTTTTCATGAATTTGTTGAGTTAAACTAATAAAGATAATAAATCAACCAACAAATAGCAAGCTTGCATTATAAATTTTATTTACAAGGGAATTCTATTGTACAAGAGGTTCTAAACCCATTTCAGTTCTTCTTTGGTTCAGTTTTTCAGGTTCAATTACCGGATAATAAACATTTTTCCGGTTCGACAAATAAAATTGGGTAGAGTACACCTGTTTCTCTCCTCTTGTGATTTTAATTTTATCAATGTAATAACATAACGTTTTTTTATCCATTTTACCCAAACTAGCTGCAGCTTTAAAAAGCTCGAGGTATTTTTCCCTTATTTCTATGGGAGAGTAACTGATAATGTAAAATGGAACTAAACTGGCATTATCTCCACATAATTCTTTGTCGGTATACCCAAATTCAGCAAATATTTTTTCTATTCGCAGCGAGCTAACGGAGTCATTCAAATAAATTTTCTGAATATATTTTTCGGCTAATTTCGGGTTTGACCAACAGTGATTTACACTGTCAATAAAATTGGCATTTTTAGATTTAAAATGTTCATCTATTTTCATTAAATGAGTAATTAGCGTGTCGTTTAGTTTATTGTTTTTGGATATATATTCTGTTTTAACCGGATGGCCTTTTTCATAATAAATAAATTTAATAGGTTCACCTGTGCTGTTTAAGTATTTCCATTTTCCATAGTAATAATAGTGTATTTTTTCAGGCGTGTTTTTGATTTTGGCTCTACCGGCACTGTAAATATTTTTAGTTCCGGGATAATAGTTGGTGGTTATTAATTTTTTACCTCTTTTTCTTTCTTTTCTTTCTAATTCACCATTCATATTGTAATAATACCAAGTGCCAATAGGATTTCCGTTTCTGTATTTTCCTTCAGATAATTTTTTACTTTTGCTTGCATCAGTATAAGTGATCCAGCGTCCTTTTTTTTCTTTTTTTCTAGTATACTGATTAATTTTTGTTGAGCAAGAGCTTAGTAAAGCCAATAAAAAAAATATTCGGTTGAAGCGAATCATGCCTTAAAATAAACTACTTTTTTCGATTCAAAAAATTCTTCTGAAAAATAATCTTTTAAATCATGCAATACGGCATGTTGCAACATAGGTCCAAATTCATCTTTTAAATCGCCACCTTTGAGATATAGAATGCCATTTTTAATTTCATGATTGTTTTCCGCTAAAAATTTGTGCTTTACCCATTTGTGAAATACAGGAAACTCTGTAACGGCGCGGCTTACAACAAAGTGAAATTTTTCTTTCACTTCTTCCGCCCGTTGTTGCCGGGCTATCACATTTTTTAGTTTTAGGGCTGTGGCCACCTCTTGTACTACTTTAATTTTTTTACCGATACTGTCAACCAACAGAAAAGTGCTATCCGGGAATAGTATCGCTAATGGAATGCCGGGAAATCCTCCTCCTGTACCAACGTCTAATATTTTAGTGCCGGACTTAAATTGTATAATTTTTGCAATACCGAGCGAATGTAATAGATGTCGCTCTTCAAAATGCTCCATATCTTTTCTGGAAATAACATTTATTTTGCTATTCCAATCTTCATATAAAGCTTGTAATTTTTCAAATTGTGTAATTTGAGTCGGACTTAATTCAGGAAAATATTTCAGGACTAATGAAATCAATACTTTTCCTTACTATTTTTTAAGGCACTGTATAATAAATCTCTGGCCCTGAATAATTGAGCTTTAATAGTACCGATGGGCAAGTTCAATCGCTGAGAGATTTCTTCATGGCTTAATTCATGAAAATAAAATAACTCAATCATTTCTTTATACTTCGGTTTTAATCCATCTACTAAAACCCGAATTAATTCTATTTTTTGTTTTTTGATAAAATGTTCTTCCGGATCTAATGTTTCGGTTCTGATGTTAGCTGAATGTTCTTTGCTTTCAGAATTTTCCGTTTTATTATCAATCGAAACAGCATTCATTTGCTTCTTTTTGCGTAAAAAGTCAATGGCATTGTTACTGGCAATTTTAAACAGCCAGGTACTAAATGCGTAATTAGGACTGTATTGTTCTAATTTTTTGAATGCGCGTCCGAATGCCTCAATAGTTAAATCATCGGCATCATCTTTATTATTACACATTTTAAGCATTGTGAAGTAAACACTTTCCTTATATCTGTGCATTAATTCTGCAAAAGCTTTTTGGTCTCCATTATCCAATGCAAGACGAACCAACTTATAGTCATAAACGGCTTTGGTGGTGAGTTTATGTTCGTTATTTTCTAGTTCGTCCATTTGCCCGGTTTATAGAATAGTTTACGAAGATGAAAAGCTGGATATAATATTAAAAGTACGGGTTCAAAGAAAACACTTCCCCACAAAAGGTCCGATTCATTTAATTTTTTTGTGGCTTTGTTTAACATAATCCAATGGATGATTACTTTTAAAGTTAATAAAATAGGAGCTATTAAAATAGTGTTAATCGACAAACAAAGGCCAAGCAACGATAAATAAAAATAATATTGTGTGAAATAGGAGAAAGCTATCCGCGATTTTGAACTTGATTTGTAGAGTGGAGCAGTACTTAAATGTCTTGCTTTTTGTATAGTCCAATCTCTGTAATTTTTTTTCGGTTTTGAATAGGTGATGGCCTCTTTATCAACACATACCTGAGTGTTAAGACCACTGGCTACATTATTTATAAATAAATCATCATCTCCGGATTGAATATGATAATGATTGGAGAAACCCTTTGATCGAAAAAATAAATCTTTGGTGTAAGCTAAATTGCGACCAACGCCCATATACGGTTTATGTTTTATGGCTGCAGATAAATATTGAACGGCAATCATAAAAGCATCAAATCGAATAAGCTTATTTAATAATCCGGTATGTTTTTCGTAGGCCCCGTACCCTAAAACAATTTCTTTCTTTTCGGTAAAGCAACTTGCCATTTCTTTGAGCCAATTTTCGCTGGCCGGATAACAATCGGCATCGGTTAGGAGTAAGTTTTCGTATTTAGCCCCTTTAATTCCTACAAGAAGAGCAAATTTTTTACCGTGCTTATAATAATCATCTTCTTTAATAGTGACCTTTTTAAGATTGTCAAAAATTCTCGAAAATTCCACAATTACATTTTCGGTATTATCAAAACTGCAATCATTCACCACAATTACCTCATATTCGGGGTAATTTTGCGAACATATTTTTGGTAAAAATTCGGTGAGATTATCATCTTCATTTTTTGCACAAATGATAATGGAAACAGGAGGTAAATGATTTTCTGCGTTTTTCTTTTTATAAAACACCAAGGGTAAAATATTTACGCAATACCCGATTATTAACAAAAGAATGCCTGCAGCGGCAAACAGACATAATATTTCCGGCAGCCCTAATTCATTAAATTGAGGGAAAATCATCCATGCAAAAGTACTCGGTATGCAGGAGGCAAATATGCCTATCTTTGTAACTATTAAACAAAATAATTAACAATGCTGCAAAACTACAAAGCGCTGATATTGGATATGGACGGGGTACTGATCGACAGCGAGCCCTTATGGCGCAGGGCCATGATTAGAGGATTTAATGATATAGGCCGGGATTTTACCGAAGATGATTGTAGGAAAACCACCGGATTAAGGTTTAGAGAGGTGGTTGAATTTTGGCTTAAAAGCTGGTGTTTAAACAGCGTAAGTATTTCGGATGTAGAACAAAACGTAATTAACCATTTGATAAAACTAATCGATTTGGAAGGTCAATCAATCACCGGCATTGAACAGGTTATTGAATTGGCTAAAAAAAATAAGCTGAAATTAGGTTTGGCCACTTCATCTTATCAAATTTTGATTGATGCGGTAATTAATAAGTTGAAATTGCAGGGTGTATTTGATGTTATTGTTTCAGCGGAGAAAATGGAATACGGTAAACCACATCCTGAAGTGTTTTTGGCTTGTGCAAAATTATTACAGGTGACTCCGCAAGAATGCATAGTGATTGAAGATTCGGTAAACGGAGTAATAGCAGGAAAAGCCGCACAAATGGCCGTAATTAGCGTTCCGGATATCGACCATAAATTCTTAAAACAATTTGCCGTGGCCGATTTTCAATGTGAAAACATGCAAGAAGTTTTAAGACTATTTAAGGAAATAAAGTCCTTGCACAAGGCTTAATGTATATCTTTGTTTGATTGAAATTTTCACTTCAACATACCGACCTTAACTCCCAAGCTAGAGCGGGATTAATAGAAACCGATCATGGTAATATTGAAACGCCAATTTTTATGCCCGTTGGTACTGCCGCAACGGTTAAGGCGGTTCATCAACGCGAACTTAAAGAAGATATAAAGGCTCAAATTATTTTAGGAAATACCTACCATTTATTTTTAAGGCCGGGAATTGATGTTATAAGACAAGCGGGCGGAATTCATCGATTTAACGGCTGGGATAAACCTATATTAACAGATAGTGGAGGTTATCAGATTTTTTCCTTAGCTAATCAACGCAAATTGAGCGAAGAAGGAGCAACCTTTAAAAGTCATATTGACGGAAGCACTCATTTTTTTAGTCCCGAAAGTGCAATGGACATTCAAAGAGTAATTGGGGCCGACATTATCATGGCTTTTGATGAATGTACACCTTATCCTTGTGAAAAAAAGTATGCACAGCGTTCAATGGAATTAACGCATCGATGGCTTTCTCGTTGTGTAAAAAGATTTGATGAAACAGAAGGTTTATATGGATATCAGCAAACTTTATTTCCCATTGTTCAAGGCAGTGTGTATAAAGATTTACGAGTACAATCAGCCGAATTTGTTTCGGCTCAAAATTGTTTTGGAAACGCAATAGGCGGATTGAGTGTGGGAGAACCGGCAGAAGAAATGTATGAGATGACAGCCGTTGTTACAAATATTTTACCAAAAGAAAAACCAAGGTATTTGATGGGTGTAGGCACTCCGGTAAATATTTTAGAATGCATTGCGCTTGGCATAGATATGTTTGATTGTGTAATGCCTACCAGAAATGCACGACACGGCTTATTGTTTACTTCAAATGGAATAATAAATATCCGAAACGAAAAGTGGAAGAATGATTTCTCAAAATTAGATGAACAGGGTACAACATTTGTTGATCATCAATATAGTAAAGCGTATTTGCGACATCTGATAGTAAGTAATGAAATTCTTGCCGCTCAAATTGCCAGCATTCACAATTTAGGATTTTATTTATGGCTTGTAAAAGAGGCTAGACAGAAAATTATAGCCGGTGATTTTTTAAAGTGGAAAAATGAAATAGTTACTAAACTGAACGAGCGTTTATAATGCTTACATTATTGGATAAATATATTTTAGGGAAATTTCTGCGTACATTTTTCTTTTCGATTACGCTGATTTTATTAATCTTCATTGTATTTGATATTAAAGAAAAAATTCAAATTTTCACAACATCCGATATTCCGCTGAAAGAAATTATTTTTGATTATTACCTGATGTTCATTCCTTATTACGGTAATTTATTTTCTCCAATGTTCACTTTTATTGCGGTTATCTTTTTCACTTCAAAAATGGCCCATCAAACCGAATTTGTAGCCATATTATCCAGCGGTACCAGTTTTAAACGAATTTTAAGACCTTATTTTATTGGAGCGGCAATTATTGGTTTAATTTCTTTAACCTTAAATCATTTTTTATTACCTAAAGTATTTAAGGTTAAAGTTGGGTTTGAAGATAAATACATAAACGATGGTTATAATGTAGAGGAACACAATATCCATAAAAAAATTGGTTCTAATCGATTGCTTTATTTTGAGAGTTTTGATTTGCGGTTGAATATGGCATATAAAGTGAGTATTGAGGATGTGCTCAATAATAAACAAATTTATTTTTTGAGTGCAGCTAATATGAAGTGGGATTCAATTGCTAAGGACTGGACTTTGAATAATGTTTATGAGCGAAAGATTATTGAACAAGATAGACTAGATACGTTGAAAAATCAAAAACCCATTTTTAAACAAATAGAAACCAGAAGCGAAACAAAAAAAATGAGATTAGAGTTTAAACCGGAGGATATGATGAGATATGAAAGTAAAATTGAAGCGATGACTACGCCGGAACTTAAACAATATATTATACGCGAACGTATGAAAGGATCCAACAGGATTGAATTTTTTGAAGTAGAACAATTCAAGCGAACTTCCTTTCCATTTGCAACTTTTATTTTAACGGTTATCGGCGTTTGCGTTTCGAGTAAAAAAGTGAGGGGTGGAGTTGGCTTGCAGATTGCTTTAGGGTTAGTTTTAAGTTGTCTTTATATTATGTTTATGTATATTTTTACAACTATCGCTACAACCGGGTTTGCAATTCCGTGGTTGGCCGTTTGGACTCCCAATATTATTTTTAGTTTTGTTGCTATCTATTTTTACCGAACTGCGCAAAAATAATGAAGGAAGTTATAAATAGGTTTAAAAATAATTTTTCTCCTCTACAGCAATTACTCATTATGGGGTCTGTTGTAAGATTGTTGGCGGCTATTTTCAGTAAGGGATTTGGGTGGCACGACGATCATTTTTTAATAATCGAATCCTCGTCAAGTTTCGCAGATGGATTTGATTACAATTATTGGTTACCGGATTCAAACGACCCAACTCGAGTAGCTCAAGGTCATCCTTTATTTTATGTAGGTATTCATTTCTACCTTTTTAAATTCTTCAATTTAATTGGATTGGAAAATCCCCAGTTTAAAATGTTTATTATTCGTTTGTTGCATGCATTCTGGTCGTTATTAGTCATCACTTATTCTTATCGGATTGCTTTACAATATGCAAGTAAGAAAGTAGCTTGGTATGTCGGACTTTTTGCGGCTTTATATTGGTTTATGCCATTTATGAGTGTAAGAAATTTAGTGGAGTTTGTTTGTGTACCTCCGATCTTATTAGCAATATACTATTTGCATAGCACAAAAATAAACACAAAAAATGTTGTGCTGGCTGGTTTTTGGTTGGGCATTGCATTTTCCGTTCGTTTTCAAACAGTTTTTGTGGCCGGAGGAATCGGACTTGCCATGTTGATTCAAAAGTATAAAATTAAGGATATCATTTTAATTCTTCTTTCGTTTTTAAGTGTGTTATTGTTAACTCAGGGTGCTGTTGATTTTTATATATGGAAAAAACCATTCGCTGAATTTTTAAGTTATGTGCAATATAATTTAGATAATGCAGGTGCTTATGGTACGGATAATTGGCATATGTATTTTGATTTAATTTTCGGATTATTAATACCACCATTAAGTATTCTATTGGTAGCGGGGTATTTTAAAACCTGGAAATCAATGTCTCTGCTGTTTTGGCCTGTGTTTTTTTACGTTACCTTTCATACCTATTTTCCAAATAAGCAAGAACGATTTATAATGACAATTTTACCCTTACTTCAAATTGCAGGTACTGTTGGTATGTTTCAGCTGTATGAAAAATACAAGAATAAAGTAAATAAGGGTTTATTTAAATTCTCGAAAGGTTTTGTAATCGTAGTGAACATTATTTTATTAGCCGTTTTAACTCTTTCATATAGCAAAAGGCATCGAGTAGAATCTATGTTGTATTTATATCATCAAAAAGATGCTGTTGCTTTTATGGTTGAAGACAGTAATAAAGAAAATGATTTTTTAATGCCACCATTGTTTTATTTTGGCAAATGGTTTTCTGTGCTTGGAATCAATAAAAATTTTAATGCAGATTCCGCTTTACAGGCTTACAATACTATTCCTGCCGATAAACAACCAAATTATATAGTTTTTATGCAAGGAGAAAATATTGAAAAAAGGGTGAAAGAAGTTAAAAAAAGATTTCCCGATTTAAAATTTGAAACCACCATTGAGCCAAGTTTTATAGATAAAACGTTATACTACTTAAATCCTTTGAATGATAATCAAACAGCATTTATTTATAAATTAAAATGATAACTCTTCGGAAATTTGAAAAAACAGATTTGCTTAGAATTGTTGAACTTTTAAACAACCCTAATGTTTCGCAATTTACCAGCGACAGAATTCCATATCCGTATACTGAATCAAATGCTGAAAAGTTTTTGGAAATAGCATTGACCTCAAATGGCGCGCAGCTTTATGCAATTATTTTGGATGGATTACTCATTGGCGGTGTAGGCATTCATCCGCAAGAATTAAATTTGAATAGGAATGTAGAACTGGGTTATTGGATTGGAGAAGAATTTTGGGGTAATGGTTATGCATATGAAGCTGCAAAGCTGGCTGTAACGATTGCCTTTAAAAACCACGAAATTCATAAAATAATGGCCAGAACTATGCAGGGCAATATTGCTTCCGAAAAAATTTTAATTACACTTGGTTTTAAGTTAGAAGGTGAATTAAAAGAACACATCTTCAAACGAGGGAAATTTTTAAATGAAAAGTACTGGGGATTATTAAAATCTAATTATAAAACATGAAAAATATAGCATTCTTCCTCCTGTTATCAAGCGTTTCTTTCGCTCAAGAGGAAAAAAAGGAAAATTTAATTCAAGTAAAAGAAGGTAATTCTAATTACAGCAATAAATCCCCAAAGGAAATTTGTGAGGCTTTACGGTTAAGAGTTTTAGAAGGGGAGTTATTTACAACTATTGCTCAACAATACAGTGAAGATCCCGGTTCATCGGTAAATGGAGGTCTTTACCAAAATGTAACGAAAGGAATGATGGTTCAGGAATTTGAAGAGAACGCCTTTAAATTAAAAGTAGGAGAAATTTCTGAAGTGTTTGAAACGCAATACGGTTTTCACTTTTTACAAGTTCAGGAAATTAGAGGCGAAAAAAGGGACGTACGACACGTATTAATCAAAAACAAATAAATTAAGACATTTCAATATCTTAACAATTCTGAAATTATTGTCGCCACTTTTTCGGCATTCGGAAGCATGGTTTTTTCAAGTGTGGAGTTTAAAGGAATGGCAGGCATATTTTCGGCACCAATAACTTTAACAGGTGCGTCCAAAGATTCAAAACAATTTTCCTGAATGCGAGCTGCTATACTTTGCGCAAAACCATTGTGAACGGGCTCTTCTGTTAAAACTATTACTTTATTGTGTTTTTTAGTGGCCGCAAAAATGGCTTCTGTATCTAAAGGTGCTAAGGTTCTTAAATCAATTATTTCTATTTGTCCGTTAAATTCCTTTGCAGCAGTTTTTGCCCAATAAACGCCCATTCCATAAGTAATTATAGCCAAGGACTTTCCGGTCTTGATATTTTCTTCATCTGCAGAAATAACGGTTCTTGCCTTACCGAAAGGGATTATGTAATCTTCGTCCGGCTCAATAGTTTTAGCATCTTCAGTACCTTTTATTTTACTCCAGTATAATCCTTTGTGTTCAAGCATTACAACCGGATTTGGGTCATAATAAGCGGCTTTCATTAATCCTTTTAAATCGGCTCCCGTGCTTGGATAAGCAATTTTAATCCCCTTAATATTAACCAATACACTTTCTACCGAACTGGAATGATACGGACCACCGCTTCCATATGCACCAATGGGTACTCTTAAAATCATACTTACAGGCCATTTTCCGTTACTTAAATAACAACTACGGCTTACTTCGGTAAACAACTGATTTAAACCCGGCCAAATGTAATCTGCAAACTGAACTTCTACAATTGGTTTTAAACCAACTGCACTCATACCAACTGTAGATCCAACAATAAATGCTTCTTGGATTGGCGTATTAAAAACACGGTAATCTCCGAATTGTTGCGCCAGTGTTGCTGCTTCCCTAAAAACTCCCCCTAATCGGGCTCCCACATCCTGGCCATATAATAAACATTCTTTGTGTTTTGTCATTAATTCCCGTATGGCAAACAATGCACTGTCAACCATAACGGTTGGCTGTTTGCCTTCCGGTGATCGTATTCCTTTTTCTTCAATTACCGGGGTTTCTGCAAAATCATGTAAAAATAAATCTTCCGGTCTAGGATCTTCTTCTTGTAATGCTTCTTCATAATCTTTTTTTACACGAGCTTCCGCTTTCAATTCAATACTTTTTATTTCGGAAGCGTCTACTCCGCCAATTATTAATTGATTTCTTAATCTAGGTAAAGGGTCACGCTTAGCCGCTTCTTCTAAATCATGTCGGTACCATTCTTTTCGTACTCCGCTGGTATGGTGATTGAGCAAGGGCACTTTAGCATGGAGTAAAACAGGTTTTCTTTCTTTTCGAATATATTCTAAACATTCAAATACGGTTTTATAACTTACTATAAAGTCAGTTCCATCAATGCTTCGATTTTCTAACCCTTTAAAACCTTTTGCAAAATCCGACATGTCCTGAAATCGAATTTCACTGGCATGCGCACTGATATCCCATTCATTATCTTGAATAAAAAATAAAATCGGTAATTTTTTAAGAACTGCCATGTGTAAGGCTTCAGAAACTTCACCTTCAGTACAACTGGCATCGCCTAACGAACAAACGGCAACCGGATTTACCCCATTATAATCTTTGGCCAAACCGGCAAGTTCTAAATATTGCAAGCCCATGGCAACTCCTGTGGCCGGAATCGCCTGCATTCCGGTGGCACTGGATTGATGTGGAATTTTGGCCATATCATCTCTTTTCAAACTGGGATGAGCGTAATAAGTTCTACCACCGGAAAAAGGATCGTTTCTTTTCGCAAGTAATTGCAACATTAAATCAAAGGGTCTTAATCCCATGCCTAATAAAATACTATCGTCGCGATAATACGGACTCACAAAGTCTTGGGGTAATAATTGCAGACCAAGAGCCAATTGTACAGCTTCGTGTCCCCGACTAGTGGCATGTACGTACTTGGCAGTTACTTCTTTATTCGCTTCAAAAAGTTCAGCCATACTTTTGGCTGTACACATCAATTCAAATGCATTTTTAAGAGTTTCCAAAGGAATTTTTGTTTTCACATCGGTTGGTTTTGTATCAATATCCGCCATTTATAGAACAATATGGCAATAAATATAACCATTTCTCACGGTTTTTAAAAGAGGAAAAATGCCAATATGTTGTTAACAATGAACTGTATACAAATGATTTTTCTTTATCCCATAAGGCTGATTTCTGTTGGTAATTTTATAGCAATGAAATTGTTCAAGCATATTGCAATATTTTCCTTTGCTATAGCGTTGGTGTTCAGCTCATGTAAGAGTAAAAAAGATCTTTCAAAAAAAACAGTATCAACGCCAAGTGTTTCTTGGAAAGAAAGTCTGAATTTAAGTTCGAGAGATGTTAAACACAGTAAATTATATAGTTTTATTGACGAGTGGTATGGCGTTCCATATAAGTATGGGGGTTGTAAAAAAAGTGGTGTAGATTGCAGTTGTTTTACTGATAATTTATATGCGGAAGTTTATGGAAATAAATTAGGCCGAACTGCCGGTGAGATACATAAATCTTGTGAAAAAATAAGCAAGCATAAATTAGAAGAGGGCGATTTGGTTTTTTTTATCATTAACGGCCGCAGTATTTCACACGTAGGCGTTTATTTAAAAGATAATAAGTTTGTACATGCAAGTACAAAACGCGGAGTAATAGTTTCAGATTTAGATGAAGCGTATTATAAAAAGTATTTTTATTCAGCCGGCAGATATAAAAAAGAGTCTTCTTAATGAATTTGTTTAACCTTACAATTCCGCGAAGATTACGATTTTTAACCATGCTGTTAAGCGCAGCGCTGATTATTTCTATTATAATTAGCTGGCCGCTTTGGGGTTCCGCACAATTTTATCCGGATGATCTTTTAATCCCTTCTTTGTCAATTCTATCCCCATATAGTGGTTTATTGGCAATTTTGAGTGTTCTTTTTCTTGTCGTTTCTTTATTTCATGAAAAAAGGCGCATATTTATTTTATGCGCTATCCTTATAAATATTCTGCTTGTTGCACTTGATTTTAACCGATTACAACCCTGGTTTTATATTTATAATTCCATGATATTGCTTTTGGTCTTTTATAATGGACGAGTTGATAACGCCTCTCACTTTACTTACATTTTTATTTGTTTACAGATTATCCCGGCCGCTGTTTACATATATAATGGAATTTACCAATTAAACCCGATTTATTTAAATAATGAAATTATGGATTCTTTGGTGGGTTGGGAAAACAAGTTAAGCAGTAGGCAATTTCAGTTTCTGATGAAAGCCAGTCTTGTTTTGCCATTTATTCAACTCATTTGCGGAGTGGGATTGTTAATTAAACCGATTCGGTTTATTATAATACCCCTTTCCATTTTATTTCATGTTTTACTTTTAATTTTATTGATACCCTCAGATCAAAATCAGAATTATGCCATGTGGTTTATGAATTTGGTTTTTATTATGCTGGTATTATTTTTGTTTTCAGGAAAAACCGAAGCTCGATATTTCTCCTATTCTATATTGCTTCAAAAACCTTTGTTTTACCTGGTTGTTTTTGCGTTTTGTATTCATCCTTTTCTTAAACTTAATTCGCAATGGCAAAGACAACCTGATTTTTTAGTGAGAGCCGGATTATCCAATGAAAAAAAAGTGAGCGTATCAGAATCGGAATTTCTTTTGTTACCTGATTATGTAAAGTACTTTTGTGAATATAAAAATGGTGCATTTGAAGTTAAATTGGGTAAGTGGTGCAGGCACGAACTTTTATCCGATCCGGTTAGTGGTAAAATCAATATTAGAAAATTTAACAATTCCCCTGCCTTGGCCCGTTCTGTTGTTAAAGATTCAGAAGATGTGCTTAGTTCTCTGCAATAAATTCAATAAGATTTTATATTTGTAGCTTAATTATTAAATGAAATGAATAAAGCTATTATTGGATTAAATGCCGTGTTGCTTATTGCAGTCGCATTTTTGTTTTATAAAGTAAGTAATATAGGTAAAGCGGATGAAAGTAATTCGGAGACGCCTATTGAAGCAAAAGCAAGTGAAACTGAGAAAGCGCCGGTTAAAAATAATTTATCTGAAGCCACAACACCTACCGGAAAAATTGCATTTGTAAATATTGATGTAATAAATGAGCAAAGCGAAGAGATAAAAGATTTGGTGGCAGAGGCAAAACGGAGTAAAGGCAATATGGAAGCGAGTATTGAGCGTTTGAGTATGGAATATCAACGCAAGATGGAGGCCTATCAAGCTTCTGCTAAAGCCGGAATTGCACCTGAAAGTGAAATGCTGGCTAAGCAAAAAGAAATTATGGCCATCGAAAAGGAGGCGCAAAACAAACAAATTCAAATTGATAATTTCACCATGTCTATTAATGAAAAAAATATGGCTTTTCAGCAATCGTTAAAAGATTTTTTAGTAAAATGGAATAACGGAAGGTATGATTATATTTTATCCTATAGTGATGCGGTGCCTACTATGCTTTTAGGTAATGCCAATTTAGATGTAACCCAAGAAATTATGGCGAAAGTGAATGAAGAGTATTTGGCCAAAAAGGAAGCTGCAAAAAAGAAAAAATAATATTATGAGCAAGTTGTATGAGAAAATAAAGTCGGTAGAGGAATTTCACGAGACGTTTAAAATTGGTAATGCAAATCAGATTACTTTGGTTGAAGAGCGTGACTTTCAGTTGCGTTATAATTTGATTAAGGAAGAGAATGAAGAATATCTGGAGGCGTGTAAGAGCGGTGATATTATTGAAATAGCTGATGCTTTGGGGGATCAATTATATATTTTATTTGGAACTATTCTTAAACATGGTTTGCAACATAAGATTGAAGAGGTATATGATGAAATTCATCGCAGTAATATGAGTAAGTTGGATGAAAATGGTGAGCCTATTTTTAGAGAAGACGGAAAAATATTAAAATCCAGCAAATATTTTAAACCTGATATTCGGAAAGTATTGGGTGTTGGCCGTGAAAAACAAAGTTAATTTAACTTTCAATTAATTTCTCTCGGTCGATTACGGCCAGTCTTTTCATTTCATCTACTTCTAGGCTGATGAAATCGTACTCTGAACTTAC
Organism: Sphingobacteriaceae bacterium; assembly: GCA_016715905.1. Taxonomy (NCBI): domain Bacteria; kingdom Pseudomonadati; phylum Bacteroidota; class Sphingobacteriia; order Sphingobacteriales; family Sphingobacteriaceae; species Sphingobacteriaceae bacterium. The sequence goes on from JADJXI010000005.1 coordinate 416,868, forward strand.
TTTCCCTTTTAATAAATAGCAGCCCGGTCCGGTAAAGGGAAACTGTTTGGCGGAGGGGGGAAAGTGTACGGTGTCAATCCATCTCCCTTCAATATCAATAAATGTTCCAAAATGCATGCGATCTCCTTTGGAAGTAATGGCATGTTTAATGGTGATTAAATAACCTGTAATGTTTATTGTTTTACCGATATAGCTGGGTAATTCTGCGGAAGTTAATCGGGTGGGAATACCATCGCGAAGTAAATCAAACGGTGAACATAAAGAAAATCCAAGTAATTCAATTTCTTCGAAGGCAGCGTCAAAAATATTTCCGTTTAATTTAGGTAGTTTCCATTTTTTGGGCGCAATATCAAACAACTCTTTCATTTTTACTTTTTTGTATTGAGGATTAATGAGTGCGTGTATTTCCCAGAGCAGTTCTTTTTTGTTTTTACCGGTAAAATCAAAGGAACCTGCCCGTATTAATAAACGCATTTGTTCAATGGGCAAATAAACGCGTTTTGTAAAGTCAAGGAGGTTGAGGTAAGGGCCATTTCTCTCTTTTTCATCTAATATATCCACTATACTTTGCTGTTCGAGTTCACTAATCATTCCTAAACCTAAAAAAATGGTTTTGCCATGTATGGTGCACAAGGCAGTACTGTTATTGATACAAGGCATTTTTATTTCAGCCCCATGCATTCGGGCTTCGTGTATATATAATTCTTTGCGATAAAAGCCGCCTCCGTTATTTAGCGTGGCAACCATATATTCCAGCGGGAAATAAGCTTTGAGATAAAGTGCCTGATAACTTTCAACAGCGTAACTAGCCGAATGTCCTTTGGAAAACGCAAAATTGGCGAAGCTTTCAATTTGTTTCCATATTTCTTCAATCAGTAGTGGTGGATATTTTTTTTCGGCACAATTGGCAAAAAAATTATCTTTTACTCTGTAAAATTCATTACGTTGTTTATATTTCCACGACATGCCTCTTCGTAAATAATCGGCTTCAGCTAGCGATAAGCCTGCAAATAAATGCGCCACTTTAATCACATCTTCCTGATATACCATTACGCCGTAGGTTTCGGCAAGTATATCGTATAGCTCGGGTAACTTTTTACGGGCCTGCGTTCGTAAGTTTTCGTTCCGGAAACGTACAATGTATTCGCGCATCATACCGCTTTTGGCAACGCCCGGCCTGATGATGGAACTGGCCGCCACTAAACGCAAATAGTCATCGGCTTTTAATTTGGCAAGCAACATACGCATGGCAGGTGATTCAACGTAAAAACAACCTATTGTTTTTCCTTCGCGTAAAAGTTTTTTTACTTTTTCATCCTGCATAAAGGGCTCTACGCGATGTATGTCAATATTTATTTTTTTATCGGGGTGTGCTGCTGCATTGGATTGGATAATGCCAAGGGTGTCTTTTATTTTTCCTAATCCCCGCTGACTCAGTATATCAAATTTATATAAGCCAATATCTTCCGCTTCTAACATGCTAAATTGCGTGGTCGGATAACCTTTAGGAGGCATAAAGGTTCCGGTGTAAGCGCAAACCGGTTCTTCTGAAATGATGATTCCGCTGGAGTGTATACTCATGTGACTTGGAAAACCGTGAATGAGTTTACTGTATTTTAAAACGAGCTTACCGATATGGTCTGCTTGTTCGAAATTTTTGAGAGATTGCAGTTTATCAATTTCAGCAGGGGGTAAACCAAATACCTTTCCTAATTCACGGGTAACCGCATCGTGCTGAAAAGTGGAGTAGGCGCCGAGTAAAGCGGTATGCTCGTGTTTATAGGTGTCAAATATATATTTGGTAATATCATCTCTGTCTGTCCAGGAAAAATCGATGTCAAAGTCAGGAGCGTTAGTTCTGAATTCATTAATGAATCGTTCAAAATACAAATCCAGTTTCACGGGATCTACATCCGTAATCCGTAACAGGTAAGCCACAAGGCTATTGGCGCCGCTCCCTCTGCCAACATAAAAAAAGTTATTTCTCCGAGCGTATGATGTGATGTCCCAGTTGATCAAAAAATAAGAAGCAAAATTCATTTTGTCAATTACATCCAATTCTTTGGTAATTCTGCTTTTTACTTCTGTTGGTATTGTATTATACCGGTATTTTAAACCGTTTTCACACTCACTTCGGAGTAAATCCATATCGCTACTACGACTTCCGGAAAAATATTTTTTATTTTTATAAGAGAGTTTCCCGAAATCAAACTTCACTTCGCAATTGTTTAAAATATACTCGGTGTTATTTATAATGTGTGGGTAATCCCGAAAGGCTCGTATTAAATCTTCTTTATGAATCATGCATTCATCGGCATGGCCTTGTTCTTGAATAGAAAGTTTACTCAATAAAGTGTTATTGTCTATTGCTCTTAATAAACGATGTGCATTGTGGTGCGCTTTTCCTCCGAAACTCACGCTATGCAAGGCTACCAGTTTATGTGTTTGTAATTTAACGGGAGAAAAGGAAAGTCGGCTTAATTCTTTAGGAGATACGCCAATATATTCATTTGCTTGAAGCGCTTGTCCTTTGTACTTGTGATATGGGTAAATCACAAATGCATTTGTAAAAGATGGAGCGATATCATTAAACTTTAAATTTTCGTGCAGATGTTTACTCAGGTGCAAATTAATTTCCTGAAAGCCTTGGTTATTTATAGCAAGAACAATATATTGTTGTTGAACTCCGTTTCTGAAATCTACTCCAATCACCGGTTTTAATCCTTCGGGCATTTCGTTTTTAGCATGTAAACGCAAGGTTTTCAAACAGGCCGAAGTGTTATTGATATCGGTTAAGGCAAAACTTTGATGTCCTGCTTTTTTTACTAAGGTGCTTAATTCTTCAATGGATAAAGTTCCGTAGCAAAAACTATAATAAGTATGGCAATTTAACAGCACGCATCCTCCTCTTTCTTTTTTGGTATTTGTATTTACTATGCGTTTATTTTTTAAACCACATAGTTTTTATAGTTTATAGCTTTTTATTCAATTGTTACTGTATTTTCTTTTCTTTTCCTGAAAAGGGATTAAAATCATGATGTTTAACTTCCATTCCGGTTGCCCCAACTACCTCGTAGGTTATTTGATCCAGATATTTTCTTGTTAACTTATCCATGCTATGTTACTATGTGTTTATTTTTTAAACCACATAGTTTTTATAGTTTATAGCTTTTTATTCAATTGTTACTGTATTTTCTTTTCTTTTCCTGAAAAGGGATTAAAATCGTGATGTTTGACTTCCATTCCGGCGGCCCGTTTTATAATTCCGTTATCTCCAAACCGTTTTCTCATTTTATCCATAGCCTGGTACAATAATAATTGCTCACTGCAGTCTTCAAACAAATTGTACTGATAGCTACCTTGTATTAAGTGACTAAAACGTACTCCTATTAAACGGATCAGCATTCTTTTTTGATACAATTTGTCAAACAACTCTTTTACTTTTTCAATAAGGGTGTGATCGAGTGAGGTATAGGGTATGCGTGCCTGCATGGTGTAGGTATTAAAATCCGAGTATCTTATTTTTACGGTAACACAGGCTGTAAGTTTTTCTTCTTCCCTTAGCTGGTAGGCTAATTTCTCTGTCATACTTAATAATATTGATTTGAGTTGTTTTACATCAATGGTATCTTTATCAAAAGTACGTTCGGTGGAAATGGATTTTCTTTCTGAATAAGGTTCAACATTTGAATTGTCAATGGCATTTGCTTTTTTCCATATCATTACGCCGTTTTGTCCGAGAACTTGTTCCATGAGTTCAACCGGCATTTCCTGTACGGTGCGTATCCATTGTAATCCCATGCCACGCAATAACTGATAGGTTTTATCACCCACCATTGGGATTTTGTTGATGCACAAGGGTGCTAAAAAACTTTTTTCGGTTCCATACGGAATTTCTTTTTGTCCGTTTGGTTTTGCCTCGCCGGTTCCTACTTTGGCCACGGTTTTGTTGGTGGATAAGGCAAAGGAAATGGGTAAATGCGTTTCTTTAATAATGCGTTGCCGTAATTCTCCCGCCAGTTTATAACAACCAAAAAATTTATCCATACCGGTGAGGTCAATGTAAAATTCATCAATGGACGTTTTTTCATACAGCGGAACACTCTCTTTTACAATTTCGGTTACCTCATTTGAAAATTTACTGTATTGTTCGGAGTCGCCTCGAACAACAATGGCCTCCGGACAAAGTTGGCGGGCCATTTTCATGGGCATGGCCGAGTGTATTCCGAATTCACGGGCTTCATAACTGCAGGATGCTACAACGCCACGATCGCCCGCACCGCCCACCAACACAGGTTTGCCAATCAATTTCGAATTATTTAATCGTTCTACCGAAACAAAAAAAGAATCCAGATCCATATGCATAACTGAGCGACTCATTTTACGTAATTATTTAGCACACTAAAGTTACCACTATCTGTAGCCGTTGATTGCTATGATTTATAGTATATATTGTTAATACTTTTAGGGGATTAACACGACGTGAAATACAAAGGAGAAAAATTAACCTCATTTCACTTTTTTTACCAGCTAAATAATCCTACATTTGCCCCGTTAAAAAATTGAACTGTTGGATAAAAAATCACTTATAGGCCTTGGATTAATTGCTGCAATACTTGGGCTTTGGCTTTGGCTCAGCGGACCTACTAAAGAACAAATGGTTCGAAACAAGCAAATTAAAGATTCTATTGAAGCTGTAAAGCAAGAAGCGCAAACGGCAGAATTGGCCAAAACAGTGGCTATTCAACAAGCGCAAGATACCATAAAACAAGCGCAAATAACCGAAATTTCTGATTCAGCCAAAGCTGCACAAGATCATGCGTATTACAAAGATTTTACCGCAGCAAGCAAAGGCACAGCAGCAAGTTTTACTTTAGAAAATGATGTGATGAAAGTGATTGTGGCGAATAAGGGTGGAGTAGTAGAGCGAGTTGAATTGAAAAAATTTCATCGTCCGGATGATACCACTCCTTTGGTTTTATTTGAAAAAGATTCAACAGTATTTGCATTGCGATTAAATGCATACGACAGAACGAGAATTTTTACAACAGACAGTTTTTATTTTAAACCGGAAAAAGTTACCGCCAACAGTATACAGTTGAAATTGGAAACAGAAAAACCGGGAAGTTATATTGAGTACTCGTACAAATTAAAACCGGGAGAATATATTGTTGAATCGCATATTCGATTTGTGAACATGCAAGGCATTTTATCGCAAACCGAAGATCAGTTTCAATTGGCCTGGGCGATGAATTATCCAACACAGGAAAAATATATCATCAAAGAAAAACAAGCAGCTACCATTTACTATAAACAAGATTTAAATAGTCCGGATAATTTAAATCCGATGACGGAAACTGAAGAACAAAAAGAAATCAGCGAAGCGGATATTAAATGGATTTGTTTTAAACAACAGTTTTTTAACTCTACTATCATTGCCGAAAATAATTTCAGCAAAGCCGGCAGTTACGTGAAGTTATCGGCGCGACCTAATTCAACAACAACCGTAAAGGCTGCTTCGGCCGAATTGGGAATTCCATATAACCACAATGCGGATGAAAAATTCGCATTTAAATTTTATTTTGGTCCAAGTCATTACAATACTTTAGAAATTTACGGTAATGAATTTGAAAAAATTATTCCAACCGGATGGAGCATTTTCAGTTATATCAATAAGTGGTTGGTGATTCCACTATTTAACGGATTAAATGGCATGAATATGGGTATTGTAATACTTATATTAACCATAATTGTAAAAATTGTTTTACTTCCGATAGCCTATAAAACATACATGAGTGGGGCCCGAATGCGGGTGCTGAAACCGGAAACAGATGCATTGGCTGCCAAATTTGGAAAGGATGCTGATCCAATGAAAAAGCAACAAGAGCAAATGGCGCTCTACCGAAAGGCAGGCGTGAATCCGTTGTCGGGTTGTGTGCCTATGTTGTTACAATTTCCAATTTTGATTGCCTTGTTTAATTTCATGCCTTCTGCCATAGAATTAAGACAAAAAGGATTTTTATGGGCTGACGATTTAAGTACATATGATTCCATTTGGACATTTGGAGAAGTGCCCTTTATCAGTTGGGCTTATGGAGATCATATTAGTTTATTTGCAGCGTTGATGTTTGTGAGTACCATCATTTATACTTATGCAAATAGTAGTTTAATGCCTCAGCAAAACACGCAAATGCCTGGAATGAAGTTTATGATGTATTTTATGCCTGTTATTTTCCTAGCGGTAATGAATCGTTACGCAGCTGGTTTAAGCTGGTACTATTTTTTGGCAAACATGTTTACCTTTTTACAAAACTGGATCATGAAGAAAATTATCAGCGATAATAAAATCAGACAGAAAATTGAGGCCAATATGAAAAAACCGGCCAAAAGTTCTTCCTTCCAAAAAAGACTCGAAGATATGGCTAAGCAAAGACAGCAACAGATTAAGAAAAGGTAATTTTTTGTAAGTTTTAAAATACAATTAACAACTCATTATTCTCTCAATTAAAAATTGCAATTTTACATCTCAGATAATCTATAATCTGAAAAAATGCAATTAAAGTACTCTTCACGTCCCGAAGCTATTCTGCTTTTACAAGACGGAAAAATCTTCAAAGGAAAGTCAGCCGGTAAAACCGGTACCACTACAGGTGAAATTTGTTTTAATACCGGTATGACTGGATATCAGGAAATCTTTACTGATCCTTCATATTTCGGACAAATTGTAGTTACAACTAATGCTCATATTGGTAATTATGGAGTAGAAGAAAGTGAAGTAGAAAGTGATGGAATTAAAATATCCGGATTAGTATGTAAAAAATTCAACCAGGGTTACTCCCGGCCACGCGCACAAAAAAGTTTACAAAATTATTTTGAAGAAAATAATATTGTAGCCATTAGTGATGTGGATACACGCGCGGTGGTAAGATATATTAGAGATAAGGGTGCCATGAATTGTTTAATTTCTACTGAAACTCAAGATATCGAGAAGTTAAAAAAGCAATTAGCCCAAGTTCCTTCCATGCAAGGGTTAGAGCTGTCATCCAAAGTAACTTGTAAAGAAGCATTTCATTTTGGGAATGAAAATGCCAAGCACAAAGTAGCAGTAATTGACTTTGGTGTGAAAACCAATATATTGAGATCATTGGCTGAGCGAGATTGTTTTTTGAAAGTATTTCCGATGAAAACTGAGTTAAGTGAAATATTAAAATTTAATCCGGATGGTTTTATGTTGAGTAACGGACCCGGCGATCCGGGAGCTATGCAGCAAGAATCAACTCTTGTAAAAACGATTATAGAAACTGGAAAACCGGTATTTGGCATTTGTTTGGGTCATCAATTATTAGCCGAATCGCAAGGTATTAAAACCTATAAAATGCATGCAGGTCATCGGGGTATTAATCATCCGGTAATTAATAAAATAAGTGGAAAAAGCGAAATCACTTCACAAAATCATGGATTTACGATTAGCTCGGAGGATATAAAAAATAATTCAAATATTGAGATTACGCATTTGAATTTAAATGATGGTACCATTGAAGGAATTCGAATAAAAAATAAAAAAGTTTTTTCTGTGCAGCATCACCCTGAGGCTAATCCGGGGCCGTACGACTCCCGTTATTTATTTGATGAATTTGTTGAACTCATGCAATCCGATAAACGAAAAAGCTAAATGGATTACGTTTACGTAAAAGCAATTCATATCATTTTTATAGTTACCTGGTTTGCCGCCTTGTTTTATATTGTAAGACTTTTTATTTACAATGCCGAGGCGCAATTAAAAAATGAAATTGAAAAAACGGTTTTGACACAGCAATTCTTAATCATGCAAAAAAGATTGTGGTACATCATTGGATGGCCGGGTATGATTGGAAGTTTAATCTTTGGATGGTGGATGATCTTTTTAAATCCCGCTTTGCTCACCTTACCTTGGATGTGGCTAAAATTAATTGCTGTTACCTTATTAGTAGTTTATCATTTGCAATGTCAACGTATATTAAGCCAACAAAAACAAGGCATTTTTAAATTATCATCCACCAAACTTCGTCTTTTTAATGAATTAGCTACTATACTGCTGGTGGCTATTGTGTTTTTGGTAGTTGTAAAATCTACTTCCGGATTAATATGGGGAGTATTGGGATTGATTATTTTTGGTGGGATTTTATTTGTCGTAATAAAATTGTACAAGAAAAAACTGGAACAAAAGGAACAAACAGAAATTAATAAATCCAATTAATTGGTTTTTCGGATCCAGGCTTTTGGACACAGATCTTTAATAGAATTTAATTTATCCAGCGCATTCAATTTTGTATTGTAACCTCCGGCGCTTACTACATATAAATTTCTTTCATTTTTACCTGACATGAATGCTTTAATTCCTTTTGATTTTAGCTGCTTGATAAGCTTTTGAGCGTTGCTTTTTACACCAAAACAACCTAAAACAACTTCAAAATCTCCTCTTTTATTGATTGTAGATTCTTCTGTAGTTTTCGGGTGAACTAATTCGGTTACTTCAAAGGTTTTAACTGCAATTACTTTATGCTCTTCCAATTCAATATATGCAATACCATTTACATCGGAGGTATAATTAGTTTTTTCAACGTGCATCTCATTTAATATTAATTCCGGATATTGTATTAAATCGTACGTACTTTTTTGATTGTCACCTCCAATTGCAGCTTTTAGTTTTCCGCTAATTTTAGTGTTTGAAACAAAAACCAATAAGCCTGAAAATAAGAGTGCAAGAATAACTGCTGCCCAGGCTATTTGTCGGTATTTTTTAACCGGATTTGTTGCCGTTTTTTGCGTGGCAATAATTCTATCCTCTGTTTCAATTATGATGTTCTGTTCAATTGGACTAAGTTCTTTTACACTTAAAGCTGATAAACCAAATTGCGATTTAAGGAAATTGGTATTTGTGTCGGCTTCAAATTGAATATTTCCTTCGAAATCCGTGTAAAAAAAGCCAATATTATCGATGTTTAATCTCCCTTTTGTTTTGAGAATAGACGAACAATAAGCAGCAAACTCATTTAAGTGAATTCTGGCGTCCTGGGCCGTACAATTTAGCTTTTCCTTCAACCAAAGTAAAAGCAAACCATCATCTTGTTTTAATTGAACGTTAAAACCAATAGCCAAAGAAGGGGGATATAATAAACTTGAATTAGCGCTAAAATGAGCATCTGATTTCTTTAATACAAAGCCTCCGAATCCGGGAATAACCAAAAAATCATGCTTGTGCAATAATTCTTCAATGCCGGTAATTATTTGTCTTTGAATGTTCAAAATGGGTTGCAAATATAGCTTTACTACTCAAATATAGCCATTCTGAAAGCCTTTATCCACAATTTTTTTCAAATACTATTAAAATCAATTAAATTTTTCGTCAATTTAAATCAAGAATGGTATTTTTGCGCTTCTATGCAATTTAAATTCCGTTTATGCCTTTATGGAGCGTTGATGTTGTTGGGCATAAATATGTCTATTGCTCAAATAAAGCAAGATTTAGATTGCAAATCAGTTCTTGAAAAAGCCTTAAAATCAATTGATGAGGTGAAAAGTTTAAAGTATCACCTGCGTATTACGGAAAGAGGTAAAAAGGGCTATAATTTTTATGAGAGCTCTGTTAAGTTTCAAAAAAATCCACGAAAAATATATCTGTATATCAAAGGTATAGAAGTGTTGTGGGTAAAGGGTACCAATAGGGGCAAAGCTTTAGTAAAACCTAATTCATTTCCTTACATTAATCTTAATTTGGACCCTATGGGTTCATTAATGCGTCAAGATCAACACCATACTTTAAATGAAATGGGTTATGATTATTTCGCAACTATAATTGATCACACAATTAAGGATATAGGTGATAAATTTGATAATGTATTTTCATTAGGTGAAGAAGAAAGAATTAACAACAGAAATTGTTATAAAATTCAAATCAATAATAAAGAGTTTGGTTATACTACTTACACAGTAGGTGAAAATGAAAGTATCACAAGTATTGCACGTAAATTTTTCATCAGCGAATACATGATTTTAGAAAAGAATCCAAAGTTTAACGATTATTTTGACATTTTAAAAAAGGGCCAGGTAATTAATATTCCCAATTCATACGGTAAACTAGTTACTATTTATATTGATAAGTTGTACTTTCTTCCCATCAGTGTAAAAGTTATTGATGATAAAGGTTTGTACGAGGAATACAATTATCATTTCCTTCAGGTAAATCCTACTTTTAATGACACGGAATTTACCAAAGATTATCACGAGTATAAATTTTAGAGTTTTTGTTGTTCAATTCCCTAATTATCAACTTTTAACTTCTTTCATGATTTAATTTTTGCAATTTTAATCTACCATTTAATTAAATAGATGAAAAATTATTTAGGCAAAAAATTTATTCAAATAAGCAAATACCCTTTTCTCTTTTTGTTGCTAATTTGGATCGTGTTTTTCATCCAAACTTCGTATCGTTTCAATTTTGTAAAATGGGGTGTTTTACCCCGCGAAACGCAGGGCCTGCCCGGAATTTTTACTTCTGTTTTTATTCATGGAGACTTAGATCACATTCTCTCTAATTCGTTTCCGATTTTTATTTTAGGTCTTATGCTCTTTTTCTTTTATTCTAAAATTGCCCGTCAAGTGTTTGTTTGGATTTGGTTAATTTCAGGAATTTGGCTGTGGATTGGCGGAAGAAATAATCCGGATTATCCAATTTATCATGTAGGTGCAAGTACATTAATTTACGGCTTAGCCACTTTTTTATTTTTTAGCGGAATTTTCAGAAAACATTTACGCCTTATGGTGGTGAGCGCTTTGGTTGTATTTCTTTACGGAAGCATAATGTGGGGTATTTTCCCCTTAAAACAGGAAATTAGTTGGGAAGGGCATTTGTTCGGAGCCATTGCCGGGCTATTGGTGGCTTTTAATTTTAGAAAAGAGGGACCGCAACGTTTTGTTTACGAATGGGAAAATGAAACAGAAACGGAGGCAGATGTTTTGGAGACTGAAGAAGAGCGTGATTGGAAAGAAATTAATGATAAAAATGTGGTTGATAATAACCATAACGATATTAAAATAAATTATATCTATAAAAAATTTGAGGATTCCTTGCCTAAAAATTTTGGTGATGATAACTAATTACTTAGTTTTAATATAAATTTAAAATAAACTAATATGAAAAAAGTTGGAATTGCCATTGCTGTACTCTTTGTAATATATTTAGTATTAGCCCTGGTTGGGCCTACTGAAGTAAAAGTTGAAAGAAATATTTCTATAAGTTCAAGTGCGGATGCAGTGAAACCCTACTTAACGAATTTAAAATTATTTCATGATAAATGGAGCCCATGGACAGAAAAAGATCCTGCCGCCGAAGTGAAATATATAGGTACAGCCGGTGAAGCAGGCCATTTATTTTCATGGAATTCTAAAGTGGAAGAAGTGGGTACCGGCACTTTGGAGCTTGTATGTGTAACAAGTGATAGTGTAGTGCAAAGATTAGCATTTGAAGGAATGGGTGATTCAAAGGCTTATTATATTTTGAAAGAAAATGAAGGCAAAACCGAAGTTACTTGGGGCATGCAAATGAAAGCACCATTCTTCTTCAGACCAATGATGATGTTTATGAATATGGATAAAATGATTGGCCCCGATTATGAAAAAGGATTAGCTTCTTTAAAAAAGGTAGTTGAAGAAACTCCGGCTTCAAGTGGACAAGCGGAATTTGCGATTAAAGAAATAGAATGGCCTGAGGTTTATTATGCCGGCACAAAATTTGAGACTGTAAAGTTTAATGATTTAAAAAATTATTTCGGCAATAATTTACCTGCAATTTTTCAGGCTTTGGAATCACAAAAGGTGCAACCCGAATCGGCTCCATCCGCTATATACAATTGGTATGATGAAGAAAAGGGTGAAACTAATTTAGCGGCTGCGGTAAAAGTTTCAAAAGGTACTAATTTGAAAGGTTTTGAAATTCACACTTTTCCGGCTTGTAAAGTTCTGCATATTGAATTTTTCGGGAATTATGAAAAAATTGGCGATGCGCACATGGCTATGGATGCTTATTTGAAATCCCAGGGATTAACTAATGGTCCGGTTTTTGAAGAATATGTAACAGATCCTATGAAGGAAGCAGACACGAGTAAATGGCTAACCAACATTTATTACACATTAAAATAAATTGATACGCCATAAAACTCCCGGACTCTTATTCGGGAGTTTTTAATTTCTCCAGGATTTTGAATGCCTTAGGTAATTCGTTTATTACATCGGATATCAAAATAGATTCCTCACTCATATTTTCAGAACACAAGTCGGCTGCCATTCCGTGTATATAAACTCCTATTAGAGATGCTTGCGGCGCATTGTATCCTCTGCTTAAAAGTCCTAAAATAATTCCGGTTAAAGCATCTCCGCTTCCGCCTTTGGCTAGTCCCGGATTTCCCGTTGAATTAAAATAAACATGTCCATCCGGCATCGCTATGGAAGTATGAGCACCTTTAAGAATTACAATGATGTTATATTTTACCGCTAATTCAATTTGTTTTGCTACGCGCTCAAAATCATCAATACATTTTCCTACTAGTCGTTCAAATTCTTTTACATGTGGAGTTAAAATGGTGTTTGGGATTAAAAAATTAAACCAGGTTTTGTTTTCACTCAAAATATTTAAACCATCTGCATCAATAATTAATTTACCGGTATAAAATTGCAAGATTTTTTTTAAAACAGTTTGCGTTTCTTCCTGTGTTCCAATTCCCGGCCCAAAAGCAATGGCTTCATAATTTTCTGGTTTTTCAACAGAAGTGATAAATGAAGAATGTTCATCCAAACTATGCATGGCCTCAGGCAACTTAATAGTTAATGATTTTAATACTGACTTACAAGAATGAAGAGTTAATAATCCTGCACCACTACGTAAGCAAGCTTCTGAACATATTAGTGCTGCGCCGGGTTTATCTTTGGCCCCGGCTAAAATTAGTGCATGTCCAAACTTTCCTTTATGATCAAATTTATTTCTTAACCTCAATAAATGAATTATAGTTTCGGTTTGTATAAAGTGCATATTGCTTTTTTGTTCAGCAATTCCTGTTGCATGTAACCCAATGGGAATTATTTCAAAATGAGGGACGAATTTTTGATTCTCGGGCATCAAAAAAGCGAGTTTAGGAAGTTCTAAAGAAAGGGTGAGTGTAGAGTGTATAATATTTTTTTCATCGAAAGAGGAAGTGTCGGTTTTTAAACCACTTGGTACATCTATACTAATTATATGTTTAAAGTTATGGTTAAACCATCCGATAATTTCGCTTAGGTTTTCTTCCACATGTCCTTTTATTCCGGTACCTAAAATTGCGTCTATTAAAATACGATTTGCTGTTAGTTTTAACTTTTCAAGATCATCTGCACATGAAATCGGTATTATCACATCCGGATAATTACCCTTTAGTTTTTTAAAATTTACCTCAGCATCCGATGAGTATTTATTTTTAACTCGTAGGGCAAGTACTTTTACATTATATTTTTTGCTCAATAATAATCTGGCAATGGCAAATCCATCTCCACCATTATTACCTTCGCCGCAGGCTATAAAAATGGATTGTTGATTGGTTATTAATTCACTTAATCTTTTCGCACATGACAAGGCAGCCCTTTCCATTAAATCAATGGATGAAATAGGTTCGTTTTGTATGGTAAAAGCATCAGCTAATTTAATTTTATCCGATAAAAGAATATCCATATTAATGGCAGTTACAATTTTTATCGCAAGCGTTTTTTTTCTTTACTCCGGTAAATTTTACAATTAACCATATTAAGGCAGATATCACTAAAATTCCGATTCCTATTTCTTGCATAATTAAAATTAGTGGTTTAAATATTAATCGAAAATGATTTTAGACATGCTTTACTTTTTTAATACCGGCAAGATGATTCCAGACGCTGTTTCTTCCTGGTGAAAAATTTTAATATCACATGGAATAAAATCTTTATCCTCACATTTATAAATATTAACGAATTGTTGAGGATTTCGGTCAAATAAGGGAAACCAGGAACTTTGAATCTGTATCATTAATTTATGTCCTTTTTTAAAGGTGTGGGCTACATCGGGCAATTCAAATTTTACGGTTTCTACTTTGCCGGGTGTAAAGGCTTCGGGTTTTTCAAAACTATTGCGATATCTGCCGCGCATGATTTCTCCTCGCACCAACATTTGATATCCGGCCATTTCAGCGTTTTGATTTTCTTCTGCACAGCAATAATTATTTTCGTATGCAAAATCATTCGGGTAAACATCTATTAATTTAACAACAAAATCCGCATCGGTATTGGATATACTTACTTTCAAATCTGCTGTTAGTGGTCCGGCCAGTGTTAAATCTTCTTCTAATATTTCTGTTTCAAAAACCAAAACATCTGTTCTGCGTGCGGCAAATCTTTGATCGTCGCTCATATATTCTCTTGTTCTTCGTAAATGTACGTCTTCTGTATACGGCACCGGTTTTTTAGGATCACTTCTGTATGAAGTAAAAGCACTTGGTTCGGTTGGTTTCTTAAACGATAATTTTTCTCCTGAATTAAAATAAACTGTTTTGTATTCAATATTTTTAGGAGGCCATTGTTCAAATGTTTTCCACTCGTTTTCTCCGGAGAAAAAAATATTGGCTTCAGCTAATTTATTTCCGGTACCCAGTCCTCTTAAATAATATTCAAAAAACGGCACTTCAATGTTATCCTGATAGTACACTGCTGTTTTTGCACCAAAACGAATATTGCCTAATGCTGTTCCGTTACCGGAGTGCCATGCTCCATGCGACCAAGGTCCCATCACCAATCTATTTTCGGTAGTTGAACATTGCTTTTCAATTGCTTTGTACAAATTCCAGGCGCCGTAACAATCTTCGGCATCAAAGGTTCCGCCAACTGTTAATATGGAAGCACCAATAATTTTACATCCTTTTCGGGCATTTCTTTCTTTCCACCAATTATCGTAATCCGGGTGTTCAAACATTTCATTCCAGAATATAATAGAGTCGCCCATTAATTTGCTGAAATTTTTTAAGGCCCCGGTTTTTAAATAAAAATTGTAATTGTCTTTTTCTTTAAAATCAAATTTTCTTCCATAATGTTCAATAGGTTTCGGACGTGGCACTCCGAAACTGTAATAAAAACTAAATCCATCCATTAATGCAAACGCTCCATTGTGATGAAAATCGTCGCCTAAAAACCATTCGGTTACCGGTGCTTGCGGACTAACTGCTTTAAGTGCCGGATGATTACTTAAAGCGGCCATGGTACTATAAAATCCGGGATATGAAACGCCAAAAACGCCAACTTTACCGTTATTATTCGGAATATTTTTCACCATCCAGTCAATTGCATCATAACTATCACTAGCCTCATCCGTTTCTTTTCCTTTTTTGTGTTCATTAAAAGGTCTTACGTCTGCAAATTCACCCTCACTCATATATCTTCCTCGTACATCCTGCAATACCATAATGTATCCTTTTTTAGCGTATTTAAGCCAGCTTTTACTGTATAAACGCGGCGTACAAATATTTTTTTCATAAGGAGAACAGGAGTAAGGAGTTCGCATCATTAAAATAGGATGCTTTTCATTTTTATCCTTAGGTTCATAAATAGCCGTATAAAGTTTAATTCCATCACGCATTTCAATCATGACCACATTTTTGGAATAATTACTTACAAACCATGTACTATCGGCATTTTGCGCCAAAAAACAGAAGGGTAGTAAAAATAAAATCAATAAATTTCTCATTGTTTTTTAGTTTATAAAAGGATTTCAAAAATAAGTATTCCATTGGGCAATGCAAGTCATTTTTAGAGGGTAATTTAGATTTTTAACACGATTTACCCACAATCATGCGGATTTGTCTAAAAAGTCGTGACTTTAGTGTAACTAAAGCATAAATCCTGCATTTTCATTAACAAAGCTTCGTTTAAAACAATACCTTATGGGTATGTTTTCTGAGCAACACTTCCTTTAATTTTAAAGGTTAATGAGCACAGAAAAAAAGAATAAATACAGATCCAAAGATGTGGATTTGGATATAAGCGAAGAATCTCGCAATCCCTTTGAAAAGGTAGAAAGAGTGAAAGAGGAAAAACCACGAAAAAATGTTTCTGTTGATCATGATATTGAAGATATCAATGAGGAGATAGTTGTGGAAAAAAAATCCCGCAAGAATACACCAAAAGCAAAACCTGAACCGGTGGAAGTAGAAGAAGAGGAAAAGGAAAAGCAAGTGAAACCCAAGGCTAAAAAGCAAAAGAAAGAAAAATTTAATTTCAAGGAAAGAATCGAAAAAATTACTGCGGTATGGAGTGATGAACGCACTCAAAAAATTATTGGCTTAACTTTTGTTTTATCAGCTGCATTTTTAGCCATTTCTTTGGTGTCGTATTTTTTCACCTGGGATTTGGATCAGGATAAAGTGATGAGCGCAAATGCTGTTCTTTTTGATGCAGATACTAAAGTATATAACTGGTTAGGTAAAACCGGAGCTGTTGTTTCTCACTTGTTTATGTATAAAGGTTTTGGTGCGGCTTCTTTCATTTTTGTACCTGTTTTATTTTTATTTGGGTTACAAAAAATGTTACAGAAAAAATTATTTTCTGTTTCGGCCTTTCATGCTAAATGGATTTTCAGTATGGTGTGGACTTCTTTAACACTGGCTTATATTTTTTCAGATAAAATGTTTTTCATGGGTGGTGGTTTTGGGTATTTTATAAATGCTCAAATTGTAAATTATGTAGGTGGTATAGGTTTAATTGCTTTGCTATGCTTTTCAATGCTTATTTTTTTAGTATTGGCATTTAATATTTCGTTTAATCTGCCAGTAAAGCCGGTTATTGAAGATGATGTTGAAATTCAGGAGGAGTTAGTTAATCACGCAACAAATGATCAGCCTGTTAAAGCGGAGGAGGAAATGAGTGAAGAGGAAAAAGCCGAATTATTGAATTTTGAAGTTATTAAAAAAGAAAATGAAGAAGCTGTAATTCCGGAACCGGAAAAAATATTTGAAACCGAGAAAATAAATGTTGAAGAAGTAGTTGCTGAGCAGAAAGATATTGATCAACCGGTAATCGAAAATAAGGTCGAATTAAATAATGAAGTTCCGGTTACTAAAAAGGCAGATGGTGAGCCTGAATTTGAAATCGGAAAAATTGTAGAGGAACGTGAAGTTACCGATGATGAGAATAAGGCAGCAAAACTGGTGGAGCAATTTGGAGAGTATGATCCAACATTAGACTTGGGTGAATATAAATTTCCGGGGTTTGACTTACTGAATGATTATGGTAATCACCAAAGCAAGGTTAATCAGGAAGAATTAATTATGAATAAGGACCGTATTGTTGGTACCTTAAAAAATTACGGAATTGAAATTGATAAAATAACGGCTACCGTTGGTCCAACGGTAACTTTGTATGAAATTGTTCCCGCAGCTGGCGTAAGAATCAGTAAAATTAAAAATCTGGAAGACGATATTGCATTAAGTTTGGCTGCATTAGGCATTCGTATTATTGCGCCAATTCCGGGCAGAGGAACAATTGGTATTGAAGTTCCGAACCAAACACCGGAAATGGTTCCTATGAAAAATATTCTGGCGTCAGAAAAATTCAATAATTCAAGTTTTGAGTTGCCCATTGCATTGGGAAAAACAATCAGTAATGAAATTTTCATAGCCGATCTTTCTAAAATGCCTCACTTATTAATGGCCGGAGCAACCGGACAAGGAAAGTCGGTGGGATTAAATGCCGTATTGGTTTCGCTACTTTATAAAAAACATCCTTCGCAGGTAAAATTTGTTTTGGTAGACCCTAAAAAAGTAGAGCTCACACTTTTCAATAAAATTGAAAGACACTTTTTGGCCAAGTTACCGAATAGCGAAGATGCCATTATAACCGATAATACCAAAGTGATTCATACACTCAACTCACTTTGTATTGAAATGGATAATCGATATGCCTTGTTACAGGATGCAGGTTGTCGTAATTTAAAGGAATACAATGCCAAGTTTGTTGCTCGCAAATTAAATCCAAATGACGGGCATAAGTTTTTACCTTATATTGTTTTAGTAGTAGATGAATTTGCTGATTTGATTATGACGGCAGGCAAAGAAGTTGAAACGCCTATTGCTCGTTTAGCACAATTAGCCCGTGCCATTGGAATACATTTAATTATTGCCACGCAACGTCCTTCCGTTAATATTATTACCGGTACCATAAAAGCCAACTTTCCTGCTCGTATTGCATTTAGAGTAACCAGTAAAATTGATAGCAGAACTATATTGGATATTGGAGGCGCTGAACAATTAATTGGTAGAGGAGATATGTTATTAAGCACCGGAAATGATTTAATTCGTATTCAATGTGCATTTGTAGATACGCCTGAAGTGGAAAAAATTTGTGAATTTATAGGAAGTCAACGCGCTTATCCAAGTGCATTTTTATTACCTGAATATGTGGGTGAAGATGGAAGTGATGGAAAAGATATGGTTGATTTATCGGAAAGAGATAAAATGTTTGATGATGCTGCTAAATTGGTGGTACAATTTCAACAGGGTAGCGCATCGTTTTTGCAGCGTAAATTAAAATTAGGGTATAACAGAGCCGGTAGAATTGTCGATCAATTAGAAGCTGCGGGAATAATCGGACCTTTTGAAGGAAGCAAAGCAAGAGAAGTTTTGATAAAAGATATGGGATCTTTAGAGGAAATTTTACAAAAATTAAGAAATCAGTAAGATTATTGTCCACAAATTCGCAATTCACTCGTATTTTGGTATTAAATTTGTACGGATAAGGTTATGAAAAATTTACTCTTAATATTGGTTTTTTCTTTTGCTACTCTTCATGCACAAGACCAAGACCCAAAAGCTAAAGCTATTCTAGATGATTTAAGCAAGTCAACTAAAACGTATAAATCAATTACAGCAGATTTGGTTTTTAAAATGTTGAATAAGGAAAAAAAACCCATTGATAAACCGCAAGCTTGGAAAATTCAAACAAAGGGGCAGAAATTCCGTCTTGAGATTCCGGGCAATTTAATTGTTTGTGATGGAAAAACGATTTGGAATTACAATAAGGATGCTAAGGAAGTTACTATAAAAGATTATGATCCGGATAATGAAGAGCAAAACATCAGTAAAATATTTACTTTATATGAAACAGGGTATAAGTATAAGTATGATAGGGAGCTGAAAATTGGCGCAGTTACTTGTCATGCCATTGATTTATTTCCTGCCATAAAACCCGAGAAAAAGAAATTTCATACCGTGAAGTTGTTTATCGACAAGAATAAAAAGCAAATTGTGCAAATGAAAATGATGATGAAGGATGGGGGAGAGCAAACTTATGAAATTAAAAGTCTGAAATCGAATATTGAAATTCCGGATACACAATTTACTTTTGACACCAAAGGATTTAAAGCCGATCAGATCAATGATGAACGTGATTAATTTTCACTCCCGTAACGGTCAACAATTGCACTTACCAATTTGTGTCTGATTACATCTGATTTATCCAGGTAAATAAATTCTATACCCTCAATATTTTTAAGCAGTTTCATGGCATTGATTAATCCACTGGGTTGTTTGCTTGGCAAATCTACCTGAGTGGAGTCGCCGGTAATAATAAATTTAGCATTGGCGCCCATTCGAGTTAAAAACATTTTCATTTGACTTTCGGTTGTATTTTGAGCTTCATCTAAAATAACAAAGGCATTATCTAATGTACGGCCTCGCATAAAGGCAAGTGGTGCAATTTGTATGGTTCTGTTTTCGAGATACTGATTTAATTTATCGGCCGGAATCATATCACTTAGTGCATCATACAAGGGTTGCATATAAGGATCTAATTTTTCTTTTAGATCTCCGGGCAAAAAGCCCAAGTTTTCTCCGGCTTCTACAGCAGGCCTAGTTAAAATTATTCTCTTTACTTCCTTATTTTTTAAACCTTTAACCGCAAGTGCCACGGCGGTATAGGTTTTACCTGTGCCTGCTGGTCCTATGGCAAACAACATATCGTTTTTTACAATACTGGCCGTCATTTTACGTTGGTTAGGTGTTTTAGCTTTAATCACCAATCCGTTATTCCCAAATAAAATAACATCGTTGTTAACTATTTCATCTTTACCTTCTAGTATATTATCACCGGTGGGTCCCAACAGTCGTTCTATGACCGATTCGGTTAATATGCCGGTTTTATGGTAATGTTCGGTTAATAAATTCAGTTTCTTTTCAAAATTTTGAATTTCATTTTCTTCGCCAAGCACCTTAAGGGAATAACCCCTGGCAATTAATTTGAGTTTTGAAAAGTGCTTTTTTATGATGTTTAATTTGATATCGTTTACTCCGTATATTTCAATGGGGTCTATGCTTTCGAGTGTAATAATTTTTTCGGTCATGCTTTTTCGTTTCTGTAAGTTCTTGAGATTAACCTCTTTTTGTTTATAAACCTGTTAATCTATAGTCAAGTTTAAAAAATTTAAGGGCTTAAAAAATATTTACTTTTGAACAAATGGGAATTGTTACATTAACAACAGATTTGGGTTATCGCGATCCGTATCTCGCAATTGTAAAAGCCGGTTTATTGGCGGGCAATTCCAATTTACAAATTATCGACTTGAGTTGTGATATTCGCGATAATAATATTTCCGACGCTGCATTTATCCTAAAAAACTCTATTCAATATTTTCCCGATAATACCATCCATTTAGTTGCAGTTAAATTTATTGTAGAAAGTGCTCAGCCTAATAAAACCAATCATATTGACAATACCCGTTACCTGCTTACTAAATATAAAAATCAATATATTGTGAGCCCTGATAACGGATTGTTCACCTTGGTTGATCCTCTTTTTAATTCACCGGTATATCAAATTTATTTTGAAGACAATTCAAAGCATCATTTTTTTCTGAAAGATGTTTTTATGGATGTGGCTAAGGTTTTATTAAGTACTAAGGAGGAAGATACTGAAGCTGCGCTGAAAGATATTGGAACTATAACCGATGATTATTATAAGGCCATACAATTTGAAAGTTTTGTAGATAAAAATGTGTTACGCGGAAAAGGAATTTACATTGATGATTTTGGTAATATCATTACCAACATAACCAAAGAGCAGTTTGCAAATATAATAGGTAAAAGAAGTTTCACGATTACTTTACCAGGCGCACGCATTAGTAAAATACAAAGAACTTATGATGAAGTAAAGTTAGGTCAACCCTTGGTGTTATTCAACAGCTTTGGGCATTTAGAAGTAGCAGTTAACGGGGGTAGTGCACAAAAAATGTTGTGCCCTAGGGATATCGGAACCAAATTCGATTTTAATTTATTAATTGAATTCAATGATTAAACGTATTGTAAAACTTACTTTCCGGGAAGATAAAGTGGAAGAGTTTAAGTCAATTTTTAAAGAAAACTGGTTATTTATAAAAAATTTTGACGGTTGTAAGCACGTGGAGTTACTACAGGATCAGGATAACCCCTGTGTGTTTTTCACCTATAGTTTGTGGGATGATGAAGAATGTGTAGAGAATTATCGCAAATCTGAATTATTTAATAAAGTTTGGTCTTCGGTAAAAATTCTATTTGCCGATAAAGCCCAAGCCTGGTCGGTTAGAGAGATTTTAACTTAAAAAATTTTTCAAAAGCAATTTTAAACCAAAAGGTATATTGATGAGGATGTGCCATTAAATCTTTTTCTATTTCTTCAATGCTTTTCCATTGATAAGCCGCTACTTCTTCTTTATTAATAATCGGATCTTTATCACTGGTTCCGGTAAACACATAATCAAATTCATGTTCAATCAATCCGTTTTCAAAACCCGAGGCCTCTTCGCTTGATTTATAAATAAAATGATTTTTTAATTCTAATGCAACCTTCATGCCCATCTCTTCCATAAGTCTACGGTTTGCTGCGTCTAAAGTTTCTTCTCCGGGCCGGGGATGTGAGCAGCAAGCGTTAGTCCATAAACCCGGACTATGATATTTATTTAAAGCACGTTGTTGCAAAAGCATATAACCTTTAGAATTAAATATAAAAACTGAAAAGGCACGGTGTAAAGAACCACTTTGGTGCGCTTCCATTTTTTCCATTTCGCCGATAATCTGGTCATTTTCGTCAACTAATATTACAAATTCATTCGCCATAATCTGAACGTGAAAGTACAATTTTTAAAAACCAATTAAAAAAACATTTCAGCCACTTATGCATTGAATTTTACATTTCAGAATATAAAGGTTATTTTAGTATTTAGTTATTCGTAAAGTAATACATATTCTGCTTTTTTTTATTCTCTCTGTTCAATTCAGGTTAACTGCACAGCAGTATTATTTTAAAAATTACTCACCCGAAAACGGTTTATTAAGCACTCAATTTGCCTGTATTTTTCAGGATTCTAAGGGATATATATGGGCCGGGGGATATGGAGGTTTAACTCGATTTGATGGTTTTGAATATCATAATTTCAGCCCTAAAAACGGATTAATTGAACATAACACATTATGTATAGGCGAAAGTAATAGTGGTGAAATTTTATCCGGTTCCGGCAAAGGATTAAACGTAATCTCGGGCAGAAAGGTAAAGCAGTATCTTTCTTCTCAATATTTTAACGGTGCAGGTATTACTTCCATATTATTAAATGCTAACCGTCAAACTTTAATTGGCACAACAAAAGGTATTTTTAATTATGATCATGGGAAGATATCTGAACTCATGTCCTTTAAAGGTATTAAAGTAAATGGTTTTTGTTATGCTGGCGAACATTTATTAGTGGCGACAGACAATGGAGTGATGATAAAAACCGGAGATGCAATTAAAACCTTAAATGTAAATAATGGGTTAAAGTCAAATAAAATAAATTGCGTAAGTGTTTATCAGCAAAAATATATTTTTGGCAGTGACGCCGGTTTAATGGTTTATAATCCGGAGAATGAAAAAGTAATTAATTACGGTATTGAACAGGGTTTAATAGATGAAGGAATATTAACGGTGGTGAATCAAGGCAATCAATATTTATGGATTGGAAGCAACTCCGGTTTAATGCGCTTTAGTCCAAAGGAATTCAAATATTATACAGTGGGACCGGATAATAATTCAAATGTTATAAAATGTTTGTTGCTTGACAGGGAAGATAATGTTTGGATGGGCACGCATAGCGGGTTGTTCAAATACAGAGACGATGCTTTTTCATCTTTTGATAAGGTGAATGGTCCGGGTAATGCTTTTATTTTTCAGATATTCAGAGATCACACTGGTAATTTGTGGCTTTGTACTGATAATAGTGGAATTTATAAATACAGTGGTGGTTATTTTAAACGTTATGGGTTAAAAGAAGGATTGAATACGAATGTAGCCAAAGCCGGCTTGCAACACAGCAATAAAAAAATACTTTTCGGAACAAAAGACGGAATTGTTGAATATAAAAATGATCGATTTTATGAGATCCCTATTCCTAAAGAATTTGCAGGTTTGTGTGAAATGTTGATTGAAGATAAGGATGGCTCAGTTTGGATTGCCGGCGGAAATGGAGTAGCCCTGATGAAATGGGTGAATAATACACCGCAGTTAACTTATAAAGCCTTACCGTCATCCGTTTCACACCAGGCTTATTGTTTATGGAAAGATTCCGAAAATACCATTTGGATTGGAAGTTCGCCTGCAGGATTATTTAAAGTGGAAGGAGATTCAATTGTGAGTATGAATCGTCGATTAAATTTAAAGGAGGAAAATTTTTATGCTATTCGAGATTATAAAAATTATTTGCTGGTAGCAACGCTAAACGGGTTATATATTTTAAATACTAAAACCGGAGAAGGAAATTATATTAATGAGTCGGATGGATTAAATTCTGAATTAGTATATTCTATTGAGTTGACAAGAGACCGTAAAAACCTATGGATTGGCACTAACCAGGGGATTAATAAATTAAATTTAGAAAAGTATTTTACGGATCAAGTTATTCAAATTGAATCTTACAGTAAACAGGATGGATTTACAGGTGTTGAGTGTAATTCTAATGGAATATGGGAAGATGAAAACGGAACTTTGTGGTTTGGTACAGTTAGTGGTTTGGTAAAACACGAACCCTCTAAACTTAAACCGAATAAGGTTAAAAATAGTACGCTTATTCAATCTATAAAAATTTTCAGTGAGGATACACTGTTGAAGGACGGAAGTGAGTTAGAGAGTAAATTCAATACCATTGCATTTTATTATAAAGGAATTTGTTTTACAAACCCTGAAAATGTAAAGTACAGGAAACAACTTGTGGGATTAGAAAAAGAATGGAGCGAACCCAACAATGAAAATTACAGCAAATACGCTAATCTGGCGCCCGGTAATTATACCTTTATGGTAAAAAGTTGTAATAATGAAGGTGTTTGGGATGAAAATCCAACCACCTTTTCATTCACCATCTTACGACCCTTTTATGCAACCTGGTGGTTTAATGCGCTTTTAATTTCAACTATACTTTTATTGGCATATACAGCATTCACTATACGCGTAAAAAGCATACAAAGAAAGCAAAAACAGGAAACAGAACGTAGAGTTGAATTGAGTAAAATTGAGTTAAAGGCTTTAAGAGCGCAAATGAATCCGCATTTTATTTTTAATTCGTTGAATTCTATCCAACATTACATATTTAATTCAAAAAGTGATGAGGCAATTAAATACTTAAGCAAGTTCGCAAGGCTTGTTCGTACTATTTTAAATAATTCAAATAAACCATACGTTACAGTTGGCGAAGATTTAGAAGCACTTATTTTATACCTGGAGTTGGAACAGATGCGCTTTGAAGGGAAATTTGAATATGAAATTATTGTTGATAATAAAGTAGATATCGATTACGATATTATGCCTCCATTATTAATACAACCCTATGTGGAAAATGCTATTTTGCATGGGTTGAATCCAAAGCCGGGTAAAGGTAAATTAAGTATTAGTTTTAAATCTGCCGATAATTATTTAATTTGCATCATAAGTGATGATGGAATTGGTAGAGAAAAAGCATCAGAAATAAAAAGAACTATGCCGGTGAGTAAACATAAATCATTAGGAATGAAAATAACGGAAGATCGTTTGAGAATAATGAATGATGCCAGTAACTCACCGCTAAGTGTTGAAATAACTGATTTAAAAAATGAGGCAGGATTAGCGTGCGGAACAGAAGTTAAAATATTCATACCCATAATGGGATAAAATAAAAATTATGAAAGCAGTTATTGTAGAGGACGAACAAAAGAGCCGCGAAATGCTGGCCGGCCTCGTTAAAAAGATGTGTCCTGATGTTGAAATTGTTGGCTTAGCCGCTGATGTAAAACAGGGAGTTAAAATGATCAAAGAATTTAATCCTGCCTTGGTGTTCTTGGATATTTCTATGCCCGACGGAAGCGGGTTTGATTTATTAGAAGAAGTTAGCGGAAATAAATTTGAATTAATTTTTGCTACAGCAAGCGATGCGCACGCAATTCGTGCCATAAAGTATAGCGCTTGCGATTATTTACTAAAGCCAATTGATGTGGATGAACTTAAAGAAGCTGTTGAAAGAGCAAAACAACGTAGAAATGCGGCACCTCAGGGCATGGAAAACTTACATTTATTAATTGAACAGCTGAAACGTAAAGACGACGACTTTCAAAAAATAACTTTGCCTACCGGCAATGCTTTTGAAATCGTTAGTTTAAAAGACATTATACGTTGTGAGGCGGATACCAGTTACACCATATTTTACCTCACCGATAAACGTAAATTGATGGTAAGCGCCGGGTTAAAACATTATGAAGAGTTATTGCCTGAGCGTGATTTTATTCGTGTACATCATCATCATTTAATAAATATGCAACATGTTCTCAGGTATCTCAAAACGGATGGTGGATATGCAGTAATGAGCGATGGCTCGCAAATCGAAATCAGTAGAAGGAAAAAGGATTCTTTTATTGAGAAGCTAAATAAAAATATTTAACGGGCACTGAGCTCCTGCGCTTCAAATTTCACTTTCATGTAAACAATATGCTGCTCTTTAAAATTAATAGGCACAGTAGTGATTTTATACCAATAAGGGACAGAAAATGAAAATTCGTGTTTACCCGGCTCTAACTCGCTTGAAAAAATTCCACCTTCGCTCAATTCCGGAATAATAGAATCATTATCGAAAATTATTTTTACTCCCTTTTTCACCGGTTTATTATTTGCTCCAATAAACGTAATGTTTATTTTAGAAATGTCCTTTGCTAAATGAACAGCTTTATCTACTGAAGTTACCGTATAACCTCCAAATTTTTTCTTATCGGCTGCAGATGCTTTTTGGCCAGGTTTAATTTGTGCATTCGTTAGTAAAGAAACGAATGCAAAAAGGAAGATTATTGTTTTTGTCATAAAATTAAATGTAATTATTAATTCTCTAGTTTACTTAAAATTGTTTCAACATAAAAATTGGCGTCGGTTTCAATTTTCTCTGCTTTTTTATCTAATCTCAATTCTTTAATTTTCGTTTCGGGTTTTAACCAATATTCTTTTTTGTCAACAAATACACGGATAGGCATATTAAAATTGGAATTACAATTTTCCCATTTAAACAATAATTTATCTTGCTCTTGTCTTAAATTGAGTTTGGGAATCTTTGTGCTTCTTAGGTATTGATTAAATATTGGTTTTAAATTAATTTTACTTTCTTTAATAATAAATTGTTCAATCTCTTCACTGTTCACAGTTTTTTTACCAAATTCTCTATTTAGCCCAACTAGTATTTTTCGGAATGTGGAATCGTTATTAATAATTTGTCTGATCATGTGAATGAGGTTGGCTCCTTTTTCATAATTATCGCCTCCTTCTGTATTTACTCCATACGGACCAATCATATTTTGTGAGTTTCGTATGTGACTGCGAATTCCTTTTAAATATTTGTTAGCACTGTCTTTGTTCCAGTAATGTTCAATAAATAGAACTTCAGAATAAGTGGTAAATCCTTCGTGTATCCAGTTATCGGCAATATCGGCCGCACTAATATTATTTCCAAACCATTCGTGACCGCTTTCATGTACAATAATAAAATCCCATAATAAGCCTATTCCGGTTGAAGAACGATCTCTCCCAATATAACCGTTGGCAAAACCATTTCCATAGGCAATAGCGCTTTGATGTTCCATTCCTAAATAGGAAGTTTCAACAATTCGGTAACCATCTTCATAAAAAGGATATGCACCAAACCAGAATTCAAAACAATGTAACATTCTTTTCACTTCCTGTTTTATGTATTGTTCGGCTTTCTCTTCATTGTAATCCAAAACAACATATTCTAAAGCCAACACTCCTTTACGTCCTAAAAATGTATCGGTTATTGTAATGTAATGTCCAATATTCAGGGTAATATCATAATTGTTTATAGGATTTTCTACTCGATAATGCCAGGTTTTACTTTTATCCGGATTACTCGCTATATACAAAAACTTGCCATTACAGATAGCACTTAAACTATCCGGAATGGTAACAGTTATATAAACACCTAAATCAGGTTCATCACTTAAATGGTCTTTATTGGGCCACCAAACACTGGCGCCTAAGCCCTGACAGGAAACTCCAATCCAATGTCTTCCTTTTTCATCTTTATTTCGACTAATACCTCCATCCCAAGGTGCAAATTTAGCCTCGCGTGGTTGTCCGGAAAAAAATATTTGAATAGAATCAAGGCTATTTGGAACCATAGCTTTTTCGAGATTAATGAGGTAAGCAAATTCTGTTTTAACCCAATTACATTTTTTGTCGTGAAAAAGCACAGAGTCTATTTGCATAGGCTCTTGCATATCTACTTGCAATCTGCTTCCGGGTTTTATAACTTTAAATTTAATTTGATTAGTGCCACTTAAATAGTTTGAATCAACGGCCGGAATAATATTTAATTTATAATGTAAAACATCCCACCAACTTCTATACCCATTTAAAGTGCCACGCAAACTGTCCGATTTGGTAAACGGTTGCGACAATACAATTTGTGTACTTAAAATGAATAGAAGAATTACTCTAACCATGCTTAATCACGAATGTATTGAGAAAAGGGATATTTCCAAACTCTTTTAGAATAAAAATTCCCAAATGGTGTATATACCCGGCCACTTATAAAGAAAAGCTAACCACTTATTTGTTTAGCCTTTTATTTGGGGTTTGGCTTTTGTAACTTTAAGATACGTTCTTTATAGGGTTTTTGTTTATAACAAAAAATTAGCCGCTTGCAAATTATGGAGATTGTTTGTAAGCGGCTTTATTATTTTCCTGAATTAGGAAGAAATCCCAAAAAGATTATAAATCTTCCTGCTTCACCACAAATTCACAATGAATCTGATCTGATCCGGTTAATGACATTTTTTCTCGACCCGGAGTTGTCCAATTCGCTGCGCTGCTGATATCGCGCTGAATTTTCCCGCTTGCCTTGTAAATATAAAACACTTTAGTTTCGCAAGGGCAACAATTAAATCGACGGGGATTGCCCTTTACATCAAAAATTTTAATTACAAAACTACTTTGAGATTCTATCTGTCCAATCACCGTATCGGTACCATTATCACTAAATTTCACCCAAATCATTTCGTTGCTCTGATTAATTACACGCAAATCGCCTACTGTATCATTTTTACAGGATATCAGAAAAAGCATTAAAGTAAATATTCCAATTATACTAAGGCTCTTCAACATTTAATTAATCCAAAATTTTTGAGTGTGGCTGAAGTTTTTTCCTGCAGCGTGTAACAAATATAGTCCTTTTGGCCATGCGCTTAGATTAATTTCGCTTAAATATGTAGAATTTAACAAGAGTTTGCCTTCTGCATTGTAAACACGAAATGTTTCTATTTTATGATCACACTTTATATGTAAAATATCTTTAGCCGGATTAGGGTATAAGTGAAATTCAGCTTGTTTTTTGAACTCATCCTCAAGCCGGGTAATTAAATTTGTACAAGCGCATGAAGCCATTCTTCCTAAAGAATAACGATCCCGCGCGGCATTGCTCCCGCTGTTGTATGGGTTGGGTTGACCAATCACCGGCCAATTATGCAAGCCGGGCGTGAAACAAAGTGGACGCTCATTTCCCATTAAATACAAACTATTTTCGGTTAAAGGTGCAGGATTGGTTGGTGTTAAAACGCCTTGCACCATATTGGCATGTTGTACATGACCATTGCCCGCTAAAACATACTGTCCTAAAAAACCGCCGGTACCTGTTACTTCTAAGCCTAAAAATTGAGCGCTGTCTGTTGCAGGTGAATTATTCATAAACAAACCGTAAAGCTCTGAACGGTTTCTGAAAAAAGTATTATAAGGACCACTATTGGCATGCGAATTATCTAAAACAGTATGTTGATTGATATTGCCCTCGCATAAATTGGCAAAGGGAAAATTTCCGTGCATCACTATATCTCCGGCGCTGTTGGTTGGAAAAATTCCTTGCGTCCAATACGGATCAAAGGAATAATTATATCCACATACATTGCCATTGGCCCCGGCTTGAAAAAGAATGCTATGACGTAAATGATTAAAAATATTGTTCTCCGCTTTGCATTCACTGGTGCTGTACTGAAAGGTAATGCCGTAACCCTGCCCGTTACCTCCGTATGCATGTGCATGATGAAACCAACAATTGCTAATTTCCACATGACAGCATTTGTTTAATTCAATATGAGCGAAGTTGGTAGAATCTCCTTCTACGCCATGCACTTTGCAGTTCACGGCTTTATCGAAACTGATGAGTGAAGTTTGAGAAGCTGTACTTTCTTCACGTACTATTTTTAAGCAGTTGATGATTATTTCTTTTCGCGGAATGATTTTTCGAATTTTAGGTTTCAAGGCTAAACCGTAGGAATAACGAAAAGGCGAATGGAAGGAAATTGTATTTCCTGCTATATTTTTGATTTGCATGATTTGTCCTAATGATCCATAGGCCCAAGAACTAAACATGATTGCATTATCGGTTGTTGTGAGATGCACCCAATCGCCGATTTGAAATGGAGAGCTGTTTAATACCTGCACCCAATTGGAATCGATTAAACCGGGAGAGGAAAAACTGCTGGTATCTGTATTCACCTGTGTGCCGTTAATATTTATGCAATTATTAATTGCACCGTTCATGTTAAATCGTAGTTGAGTACTGTCATAACCTGCTCCGGCAAGGGTAATGCTATCCCGATTGATGCTTAATGCTGCGGTAAAATTGTAAATTCCTTTCGGGAAATAAATAACACCTGTACTGCCATTCAGTGCGGTAAGCGCAGCAGTAAAAGCCACATTGTTTGCAGTACTATTGGTGTTATTACCGCCATAATTCATAATATTTAAACTCAGTGTTGGAATCGGAGCATTACTTTTATAACCGGCGTCCTTCCAATTGAAAGTTCGAATGGAGTAGGCTTGTGCTAGTAATTCGCAAGACCAAATACATAGGATAAAAAGAAGCTGCAGTAATTTCATGCAATAAAGATAAGCACAGAAACTTAGTAAATAAAAAAATCTGCCTAAATAAAAATTTAAGATTAATAAGAACAGATCTGCTTGCAAAAGATCAATATTCAATTTTGCTCAATTTAAATTTATTGAAATGAGTTTTTTTAACTTTATTAAAACTTGGTTCAAAAAGTATTGTTGATTTAAGTATTCTTAGCTAAATTAGTTACTATGCAAAACAGAAGAGAATTCTTATCCGTAAGTGGAATGTTGACTTTAGGCAGCTTATTAGTCCCAAAAAATATTTTCGCAATAAATTACACATCACAAGAACAAAAAATAAAAGCTCCGTCATTAAAAACCGGAGATACTATTGCGATTGCTTCGCCGGCCGGGGCAGTTTGGAATGCGGAAGGTATAGATACGTTTGTAGAAATAATAAAAAATTTAGGATTTAAGGTGAGGTTAGGAAAAACGCTCACAGAGAGGTACGGTTATTTTGCCGGAACAGATGAATTACGGGCGAATGAATTGAATGAACTTTTTGCGGACAAAAATATAAAAGGAATTTTTTGTATGAAAGGCGGATGGGGTTGTGCGCGTATATTAGATAAACTCGATTATTCTTTAATCCGTAATAATCCAAAAGTTCTGATTGGCTTTAGTGATATTACGGCATTATTATTAGCTATTACCCAACGAACCGGATTAATTACTTTTCATGGTCCCGTTGGAAATTCAGGCTGGAATAATTTTACCAGAGCAGTTTTTAAAGATATTATTTTGGATGGTAAGAAATTAACCTATCCGGATGCACCGGAGTTTGAAGAAAAAATTAAAACGCTTAACTCAGGAATAGTGGAGGGGGAAATTTGGGGTGGGAATTTAACGGTATTAACTTCATTAATAGGATCTACTTATTTACCTGATTGGAAAAATAAAATTCTATTTGTGGAAGAAGCTAAAGAAGAGCCGTATTCTATTGACCGGATGTTGACGCAACTCAAATTGGCCGGAGTATTGGAGAATATAGCCGGTTTTGTTTTTGGAAAATGTTCAAAATGTTTGGCCGAAGAACCTGAGAAGGCCTTCACTTTTGAGCAAGTGCTGGAACAACATATTAAACCCTTAAAGATTCCTGCTTTTTATGGAGCACCAATTGGACATATAGAAAATAAACTCACAATCCCCATCGGAGCAAAAATTCGTATAAATGCGGATCATGGAAAAATGGAATTGCTTGAAAATGCCGTTAGCTAATCGAGTGTTTTAGAAATTCGAAGGTTGAGCTTTCCGCCGTGGCGGAGAAGCCACGTAATAAATTCTTTTATATGGTCGAGTAGTCCCATATTTTGAGAGACCACCCGCCTCACGGTAGGCAAGTATCGAGACCTGATTTAGTTAACATTTCTCGATATGCTTAAAACCATTTCCTTATTCGGCTAATCGAAGTGACAACTAAAAACCCCCGTCACTCCCGGGGGTCTTTGCATGAATAAAATTTACAAACCCAAATGAAAAGCTAAATCTTACCCATATTATGGTATTAAGGCTACAGTGCCGGTTAATTCATGATCTTTATTAAACACATCGGTTACTACTGCGCGCCATACATATACATCTTGTTTGATTGGACCGTCGCTGTTTTTTGTTCTTCCGTCCCAAGCATTATCCATATCGTTGGTTTCAAATACCACATGTCCCCAACGATCGTAAACTTGTATATTGAATTTACTTACGCCGATTCCTTTGGCAAACCATCCATCGTTAACTCCATCTCCGTTTGGTGTAAAGGAATTAGGTACGTAGATGGCAAAGGCGGGTTTAAATTTTAGTCCTTTAATCATAGTATCCACACAACCGAATTGATTTTTTACAATTTGTACAATCACGGGTTGGTTTGGTCCTACGGTTTTGAAATCATGATGGAAGTTTGGCGCATAATACACGGCGTTTTTATCGTTAATGAGGTATTGATAAGCATCGGCTCCTGTGGCCTGTGTTCTAACGTCCATCATAGGGGCGTCTTCATCAATTTCTTCCGGCTCTACCACAAATCCGGCTACGGGTTGGGGATGTACCACAATGTATGAGGGTTTGCTGAGTTTGGCAATACAACCGCTATCACTTACCAACATAAGGCTTACGTCATAATTTCCGGTTTTGTAACAGTGACTTGGATTCCAGGTTCCGGCTTCGGTAGGGGTACCATCGCCATAATTCCAAAATAGATTCACAATTTTTCCATTAGAGATGTATGAAGTATTGGTAAAGGTCACACAAAAATCCGGGCAACCACTGCGGTTGGGCACTGAAAATACAGCCTGAGGCATGGCATTAACATACATGGATTTTGATTTGGTGCCAATACAACCATACACCGTTTGCACTTCAAGTTTTAAAAGATAAACCCCATTGTTTGAATAAGTAAGAGTTGGTTCTTTAGATATATTATCAATTTGATTATCGCCATTAAAATCCCAACCGTAACTGGAAATTGCTCCGTCTGTTGAATAAGATGTGTTTGTGAAAGTAGAGTTATCACCCAAACAAGCCGGTGTATTTAAAAAATCAGCAACCGGATTTGCATTTACTTTTACAAAACTCACCAATTCTCCCTGACATTGTTTATCACTAATGGCTTGAAGTTTGGCATTGTGCGCTCCGGCATTCGGATAAAAGTGAGAGGGATTTACAGTGGTGGTGTCATCCCATATTCCATCTGTTTCAAAATCCCAACGGTATTTTACTATTGTTCCGTTTGATATGGTACAACTGTTAGAAAATTGAGTGGCTTGATTTTCGCAAGCATGTGTGGCATAAAATACAGCCTTAGGGACTGCGTTTACAGTTACTGCTGAAGTATAACTGCTGTTGCATCCATTATTAGCGAGTACATATAGTACGACAGTATATGTACCGGGTGCATTAAACTGATGTTGCGGATTTGATTCACCCAAAAATGTGCCGTTGCCTAAATTCCAGGCATAAGATATAATTTGGCCGCCGGGTTGCATGGTGCTTAAGTTTGTAAATTTGGTTTTATTACCGAAACAAACTTCAGAACTGCTAAAGGAAGAAGTAGGCACCGCATATACATTTACTTGTGTACTGTAACTATTTACGCAATTAAAATTACTTACTGCAGTTAAAACTGTAGTGTAAGAGCCCGGATTCGGAAAACCGAAGGTGGGATTTACCTGAAAACTGTTACTTAACCCGTCATTCTCAAAATCCCAAACATAAC
The DNA here is from genome assembly GCA_016715905.1 of Sphingobacteriaceae bacterium. NCBI lineage: Bacteria > Pseudomonadati > Bacteroidota > Sphingobacteriia > Sphingobacteriales > Sphingobacteriaceae > Sphingobacteriaceae bacterium. Next base: position 450,562 of record JADJXI010000005.1, read on the forward strand.
TGCTGATATTGCCTGAACTTATGCTGCTATTATTGGTGTATTGTGTGTTGTTACCAAAACAGGAATTTGGTGCGCTGAAGTTAACATTGGGTAAAGGATGAATGGTTACGTTGCCCAGAGCGGTTGCAGAACAACCGTTACTACTCACAACAGTAAGACTTATAGAAAAGTTTCCGCTGGCATTGTAAATTTGAACGGGATTATTTAATTGAGAAGTTAATCCATTACCAAATTGCCAGTTGTAAGCAGTGATGCTTCCGTTTTGCACGTATGAATTGTTAGTGAAATTAACCGGGGCGTTTTGACAAACATTGTTTACCGAAAAGTTAGCCACCGGATTTGTTAGGATTTGAATGGTTTGAATAACACTGGTCGAGCAACTGTGATTGGATGTTGCCGTAAGTTGAACGGTATGATTACCTGCCGAAGGGAAAGTGAAAATTGGATTTCCTAATTGACTGGTATTTCCATTTCCGAAATTCCAGTTTAAATTGGTGATGCTGCCTGAACTAATGGTGCTGGTACTTGCAAAAGTGTGTTGTAATGCGCAGGCGTTTAATGAACTATTGGTAAAACTTGGAACGGGATTTGGATAATTATATAATGTATAAGTAAATTGTGGGCCTGTGCAACCGGTAACCAAGGTTGTATTGCAAGTATAAATACCGGCAGCGTTAACATTTACGCACTGACCCGTTACGTTAGTAATGCCGGGACCGTTCCAAGTGTAAGAACCTAAACCGGTGGGTGCACAAAAGTTTTTAGTGGCTCCAACACAAACCGAATCGGATGAGCCGGTGATAAAAGCCTGGCATGTGCCATCTATATAAGCATAACCATAATGTCCGCCTAAAGCACAATCGTAAGTGGTAAAGCGTATGGTTACATTTTGTCCGATATAATTGCTAAGGTCAACCATTACATTAGTCCAAGGTTTGTATATAGCGCCAGGTGTATTTTGAGAATTTAAGAAGCCCGGTATTCCTTGTCCGGCTGCTACATTATAAAAGGTACAAGGTATTTGATTACCTAAACTATCTCTCATTTCAATTTGGAATGAAGGTTGTTGAGCTACGGTGTGTCCAGGATCTTGGAAAACAACTGCGTATTTATAAGTGAAGTTGGCATTACCCGCACTTACCATAAAAGTTTGTTCAATGCGATCGGCTTCACCACCATTTACATTATTTCCTAAGCGTAGTGAAAAATTTCCTCCCGGAGCTATGGCAGGGAAACCACCAACGGGGTCAACACCACCGGCCATCACCAATTGCTGACCGTTAGGAGTAGGGCAGCAGCCAATAGGATTAAAAAGTGGATGATAACCACTTGTTCCGGTCCAGCCATTAATATTCCCCGATTCAAAATCGATGTTTACGCAGGGGCCGGCCATTAAATTCAATTGGTTGTTGGGTATTTCTTTTTGTCCGCTTGGACTTGGGTTGCTCAGGGTTTGAGCATGAATTCTGGAATGAGCATCCATGAATTCTTTTTTATCATTTGCATTTAAGTGCAACTTATCCGCGTAGGTATTCCAATACGCGTGATTAAAAGGTATTTGATTGGAGGCCGACTCAAGTACAGGAGCCTGAGCCACCATCGATGCCCGGAGGAAAACCCCAAGCAATGCGGTTATGTATACATGTGTTTTCATAGCGAAGATTTTTTAGGGTTTGTGTTTTCATTGTATTGTTTTTTGGTTTTATATTTTTTGTTGATTTCATTTTTTATGTGCTTGTTTCTACTTTATTGTACGCAATTGTTACATCAAGGTTATTAACTATAAGGTAGAATTAGATGAATGACTGATTTTGAAAATCTAAATCAATAAAATAAAATGACGACGCTCCTATTTCTTCGATGAGGGATTTTTTTGAGTAGATGGATATGAACAATGCGTAGTTAAAAGCAATTTGGATTTTTGCCTGTCATTTAAATTTAGAACCGTTTATCCAAATGCGTTAAAATTTGGGAAATTTTATTTTATGAAATATGGGTAACGAAGCCGGAATTCAAAATTTCAATCCAATCACACAAACATCATCAATTTGTTCATTGGAGCCTTTCCATGCTTCAAAAATGAGGTTTAATTCTTCTTGTTGCCCCTTCATTTCGGAGCGTTGAATATTTAAGAAAGTATCTTTTAGGTTTTTATTCATGAACTTTTTTCCTTTTGAACCTCCAAATTGGTCGCTGTAGCCATCGGTAAATAAATAAAGTACATCTCCTTTTTTAATGGTGGTTTCAAAAGTAGTAAAGGGTTCGTTAGAAATGCCCATTCCTACCGGCATTTTATTATTTGCAAATTTGCTGAGGTTTCCGTTGGATATTAAAACGGGACTGTTATTGGCAGCTGCGTAATTTATGGTTCTTGTATTTGCTGTATTTGTGATTTCAAAACGCAATAAAACTCCGTCAAATCCATCTTTTTGTCCTTCTTTACTAATATTATCTATTAACCTTTGTCGTACAAACTGAAATACTTCTCCGGGTTCTGTAATATTTTTCTCATTAATGGCTTCTGCCATAAAGGAGATATTGAGTAAACTCATAAATGCTCCGGGTACGCCATGTCCGGTTGAATCACAAACGGCCAGGTAAAAGTATTTATCGGTTTTTGTGGCCCAATAAAAATCACCGCTTACAATATCCTTTGGTTTGTACAAAATGAAATTTTGAGGAAGAATCTGATCAATAAAATCGGTATGAGCTAAAAGTGTAGTTTGAATACGTTTGGCATAATGTATGGAATCTAAGGTATCTTTTTGATGTTTTTCAATAATTATTTTTTGTTTGTGTGTTAAACGATAACGGTTATAAATGAAAACCGACATGATTAACACCAACAATAAAACGATGCTTACGCTCCAGGTTAAAATATTTTGCCTTTGCTTTTTAGATGCTAGTATAGCTGCCTGAATGGAATTTTCTTTTTCTATTTCCAGTTTTTCTTTTTCAAAATCGTGTTTGAGTTCTATTTTTAAAATATCATTTCGATTATCCAAAACAATTAAACTGTCTTTACTGATTTTAGCTTTTTCTAGGGCGGTAAATGCTTCTTTAAATCGTCCGGTTTTTTTATAAAGCTTAGCGAGTAAATCCTGATTTTTATAAGTTTGTTCAAGGTTGGTGATGGATTCGAGAATATTTTGCGCCTTTAGTAAATAAATTTCTGCCTGCGTAAAATTGTTTAAATCTAAAAATACATTTCCCAATAGATTAGAGGTAGAAGCTACGCCGGCTAAATCAGAAATACTATCTCTTATTTTTAAGCTCCGACTTAAATAAGCAATGGCTTCATTCGCGTTATTTATTCCTTTCAAATACATGGCATTGCCTATATTATTTAAGGCAATGGCAATACCTTTGGGTTGAGAAATTTCTTTTTTGATGACCAGGGCATCGTGATAATATTTCAAAGCCGAATCATATAACTGACGGTATTCATAAACACTGCCTAAATTAATTAAAGTAGAAGATATCCCTTTAACATCATTCAGCTTGCGCTTTAATATTAAGGTACGTTTATAATAAATTTCGGCATCATCGTATTTTTTTTCGCTGGCAAAAATAATGCCTATATTATTTAAACAATTAGATACTCCTTTTTCATGATTAATATTTTCAAAAATACTTAGCGCAGTAAAAAAACTTTCCATCGCCTTGTTGAAATTACCCTGGTACCAACTCGCAATACCAATAGAGCCTAAGGCTTCAGCTTCCCCGAATTCAAAATCTAATTTGTTGGCTATTATTCGGCTTTTTTCTCCGTAATAAATGGCGCTGTCAAATACGCTGGTTCTTACAAATTCTTCTGCCTTTTTATTTAACCTTTTTACTTCAACTGTGTCTGCTAAACTTAAGTGTGTGATTTGTGCAGAAGTTTGCAATGTACTAGTTTGAGCGTAAGTATATGAATGGTGTAGGATAAAAAATAATAATGTAGTAAAGAAAAACCTTTGCTTCAATAGAAGAGTATTAATATTTATTAGGATACTCAAGAATTAGATTTTTTAATTTTGGATAGAATTTTAGCAACCATTTTTTCACTTGGAATTTGCGCACTTTGAATTCGCTGAGCATATTGTATAGAATCCAATATTTCTTTTTGTTTATCTTCCACCAATTTTTTCTGTTCTGATATAAGGGTATTTGATTTTTTCTTTTGTGCATAAGCCCGATACGCCAAAAAAAGCAGAATAGCCAAACCTATGAGCAAAGTGTATAAATATTTTTTCTCTCTGTTCTTCTCAATTACTTCCGCTTCTTTTTCCTTTAATGAATTTTCTGTTTTGATTAATTCATTTTTTACTTCTGCTTGCAGCATTTTCCCTTTTTCTTTTTCGAAGGCTAATTCACCTTCAATTTTTTGTGCTATTTGATTGAATTCATAGGCTTGCTTATACTTATTTTGATTTACATAAATTTCAGATAGACGTAAAGCGCAATCTCTCTTCACTCTTTTATTTTGAAGTGAATCAGCTCTTTTATATGCAATTAAGAAATGATTTTCTGCTAAATTTATTTTTTCGGCGGCTAAATAGGCGGATGCAATCGCAAAAAAGGAGTTTGTGATTCCGTGTACTTCAGGGATGAGTTTGTATATTTCCATCCCTTCTTTGGCCAGACTTAAAGCTGTATCCGGTAAATTTTTTTTTAGAAATATTTCTGATAATCCAATAGATGAATTAGCGTATGCTGCCAATAGATTGCCTTTTTTCTGTAAGCTTCTCGATTTGTTTAAATAAATAATTCCGCTGTCCAATTGATTCAATTCAATAGACAATAAGGCAAGATTGGTATAGGCCCCTGATAACTCGTAGTAATCATTTGTATTAGCATTTTCTTGTAAAACTAAATAGTAATATTTTTTGGCTTCATCATAATTTCCTTCTTTGGTCAATAAATTACCGATGTTGTTATAAACTGCTTTTTTTTCACTTATAAAATTGTTTTTATCACAAAAATCAAGATACTCATAACTGTATTTTAAAGATTCATGGTACAAAGATTTATAGAAAAATATTTTTGATAAGACCAAATAATGTTTGAGTGTACCTCTATGGTATTTTATTTTTTTGGAAAGAACTAAACCTTTAAGGAGATTAACTACATTTTCGTTCGATTCGTACACAGGGTATTGTGAATGTAATAAATAGTATAAATTAACTTTATTGCTATCATCCTTAGCCTGATGAATAAGATTTTTTAAGGAATCTAAATTTAATTTGGCTTGACCTTTATATCCAATAAGCAAAGCTATTATTACAAGAAATTTTTTCAATTTTATAACTTAATACCTATTAAACAAACATCGTCTACTTGTTCCAGTTTTCCTTTCCAATTATTGAAGTAATTTTGCAATTTTATTTTCTGTGATTTAGCATCCTCCCGGCAATTGCTTTTCAATAATTCATTTAAGGTTTTATATTTCAATTTTTTTCCTTTCGGACCGCCAAATTGATCGGCATATCCATCCGTGTAAAGATACAAAACATCGCCTTTTTGATAATTCAATTCAAATAAGCCGAAATGCGATGTTTTAGGTCCTTTTCCTACCGGCATTTTATCGCAGCTTAATTCATTTATTACATCTCGGGATAATAAAATTGGTGCATTGTTTGCAGCGGCATAGGTTAATTTAACCGGCGTTGCTGAATTAATTGTTTTTTCAAAACAAATTAAAATTCCATCAAATCCATCTTGTTGTCCCTCATTGCTTATGCTTTCAATTAATCGCTTACGGGTATGTTCCAAAACACGATGCGGTTCAAAAATATTTCTTTCAGTAATCGCCTCATTTAAAAAAGAGATATTGAGTAAACTCATAAAAGCACCGGGTACGCCATGTCCTGTACTATCGCATACCGCCAGATAAAATAAATCACGACTTTCATGTTGAATATGAATGGCCCAATAAAAATCGCCACTCACTATATCTTTAGGCTGAAATAAAACAAAGTGTTCAGGTAAATTATTGTTGAGCAATTCTTCATTAGCTAATAAGGTATATTGAATTTTTTTAGCATAATTAATACTGTCAATTATTTCTTTATTCCTTTCTTGGATCAGATTTTTACTTTCTTCGAGTTCAGTTTTAAAGATAATAACCACCAGTAAAGAGGTAGCTAAAACGGTAAACAGATTGAATAGATAAATTCCCATTGACATAGGAAAGGGTATAATGGCTAACGGTTGAACATTTACATTACCAATGATGGATAGTATTAAAAAAACAACGGTAGTAAAAACAAATAATAAGCCGGTTTTAACTTTGGGAAAAATAATTACAGGTGGTATACTGATTACCAAAAAGCCTAAATAAAAACCCGAATCTTTACCACTAGCAATTGATGCCGCCATAAAAAAAACAGGTGCCATAATACTGATGAAATAGCGACCAACTGCTAAACCAAACCACTTGTTTAAAAATAGAGGAAGTATAAATACCACTATACCTAATACAAAAAGGATGGAAAGGGGGTATAAAGCAGTTGCAGTAAATAGAAGGGCATAATTTGTGCATAAAGGTACGCCCAGTAAACTTATAATATTCACTAATCGGGTTTGTTCGGCCGTTTGTTCGCTTGCGTTTTCAGGTATTCCCCATGAAGCAATTTTGAGCAGTAAAGTTTTCACCACCTTAAACTTAAGCATTTCTCATCAATTTTTTTTCAGAATAAGGCAAGGGAATAAAATTATTTTGTGAAGCATTACATTTATTTCTTAATTCTGATAAAATGATTAAAAATTATAGATATTCCTTAGTTTTAAAAGACATTTGCCTTAATTTTACGGCAGAAATGGAATTGCTAAAAGAATCAGAACATAAATCCGTCATTTATTGGCTTTTACTAGGGTGCTTTTTGATTTATGTTATGGTAGTAGTAGGATGTTTAACTCGCTTAACACATTCGGGTTTATCAATCACCGATTGGAATTTTATGGGTTCTGTTCCGCCTTTAAACGAAAGCATGTGGCAGGAAAGATTTGAGGCTTATAAACAAAGTCCTGAATTCAGTAAAATAAATTACGACATGACTCTTGCTGAATTTAAACCTATTTTTTTATGGGAATACATTCATCGTATGATTGGCAGAACCATGATGTATGTTTTTAGTTTCGGTTTACTGTACTTTATCATTCGGAAAAAAATATCAAAGAAAATGTGGCCCGGTTTAGGATTATTATTTTTTATGGGAGCCATGCAAGCGGTCATTGGATGGTGGATGGTGTACAGCGGATTGCAAAGTAAACCGGCGGTAAGTCATTATCGATTAGCGATTCACTTGATGAGTGCATTCACTTTATTCGCATTTACATTTTGGTTCGCCCTTAAATTAATTTTCAATAATGGTATATCCGAAAAAAACGAAAGCCGAAAACTAAAACTTCCTTTCTTGTTCTTTTTCATAACGCTTATCACACAAATTGTTTTTGGCGCATTTACCGCAGGATTTGTTGAAGGAGATTCTGCTAAAGTGCGGCCCGGTCATATTTATAATACCTGGCCAAAAATGGGTGAGGAATGGATGGCAGAAACGGTAACAGCAAAAAATGGTTTTTTAGAGAATGTGTTTGAAAATGCGGCAGGCATTCAGTTTACACATCGTATGTTAGCCTTATTGGTGGTACTAAGTATTTGTATTATTTGGTATAAGGCAAATAAATTAAAACTAAATGTTTATCAGCAAAAGGCCATCACTTGGCTCATTTATGGAGTTACCATACAATTTATGTTGGGTGTATTCACTTTATTGTACAATGTGCCTGTGGTATTGGGCGCCTTACATCAAACCGGTGCTTTTTTTCTTTTCGCAATTAGTATTTACTTTGCATTTCATTTGTATAAAAAACCCGAATCTGCTTTATGAGTGAATTCAAAGAACAAGAAACAGAGACATTTGAGTACACTACTCAAGGTTTTCCGCCTAAACCCATAATGAAAGAACGGGGAGGTAATGCTGTTATGCGTTCCTTATTAAGTTTATTTATTTATGCCCTCTTGTTCTATTTTTTATTTAATGATGTGACCTATATTGCTGCCATTTTAATTGTTATTATCATACATGAGTTAGGACATTTTTTATTTATGCGTTTGTATAATTACAGTAATGTCAAAATTTTTATTTTCCCGCTTTTAGGGGCATTTACGAGTGGAAAAAAACAAAATGTGTCACAAATGCAATTGGCCACTATTATTTTGGCTGGGCCTGTTCCGGGTGTTATTATCGGTTCAATATTATTTTATTTGAATTTAGAGTGGAAAGACGAAACCGTAAAAATGCTCTCTACTACATTTTTATATATCAATTTATTAAACTTTCTGCCTTTTTATCCTTTAGACGGAGGTCGTTTTTTGGAAACTTTGTTTTTTAAACAAAATCATTTGCTAAGATTGGTTTTCGGAATCATTTCCATTATGGCACTTTCCTTTTTGTTTTTTTATAGTCCCATTATGCTTATTGTTCCTATTATGGTTGGATTGGAATTGTATAATGAAACTAAACATCAGAAAATTCGGGATTACCTCGTAAATGAAAAAATAAATTATAGAACTGATTATCCAAATTTACCGGACAAGGATTATTGGTTAATTCGAGATTGTTTGATTTTGTCATTTCCGAAAAAATATCCCGGAATTCCGGCCGGAAACTATCAATACCATATGGCAGAGCCGGTACTTGTGCAACATGTGAATGCTGTACTGCAGGTTAATCTTAAAAATGATTTAAGCATATTTCAAAAAATTTCGCTTATAATTTTCTATATACTCATTTTTATTGCGCCTTTGGTGTTTCTGATCAGAAACATTTAAAACTCTTCTATTTATTTTTTTGTTTATTTAAAGTTTAATTGGTTATTTTGGGTAAACAAGCACAAATTATTTATGTCGGTAATGAGAGTTAAACCCGTATCTGCTTTTGAAGCAGATATGAAGAAGAGCGATTTAAAACGAGTTCTAACTAAATGGGGACTAACTTCCCTTGGAATTGGAGCAATCATAGGCGGCGGTATATTTACCTTAACCGGAATTGCAGCGCATGATTATGCGGGTCCTGCTTTAGCCTTAGCCTTTGTTATTGCCGGAATAGGATGTTTATTCGCTTCTTTATGTTACGCTGAATTTGCTTCTGTACTTCCGGTAGAAGGAAGTGCTTATGCTTATGCGTATGGAACCGTTGGAGAATTATTTGCCTGGTTTATCGGTTGGAATTTGATTTTGGAATACATGATGGGAGCAACAACCGTGGCCGTTGCTTGGAGTGGCTACTTTGTAAAATTATTACACCTCTTCGGATTAGAATTTCCGATTTGGTTGTGTAATGATTTGGCTACCGCCACCGAAAAATGTGCAGAACTTGGATTAGCAGCGCCATCATTTGCTTTTAACTTACCCGCTTTTTTAATTACCTGGGTTGTTACCGCCATTTTGGTTAAAGGAATTAAAGAAGCAGCCAATACCAATAATATTATTGTTGTTGTAAAAATTGCAGTAGTGTTATTTGTAATTATTGTTGGTGCATTTTATGTGAATACGGAAAATTGGACTCCTTTCATTCCTGATAAAGTGCCTGTTCTTGGAGAAAATGGAGAAGCTACCGGTGCATTTAAGTTTGGTTTTGGCGGTGTACTAACTGCTGCTACCATTGTGTTTTTTGCTTATATCGGATTTGATGCAGTTTCAACGCAAGCAGGAGAGGCCATTAATCCCAAAAAAGATGTTCCGTTTGCCATTATCGCTTCTTTAATTATTTGTACCCTATTATATATTTTAGTTTCCTTAGTGCTTACCGGTATGGTAAAATACGATCAGTTAGATAAAGCTGCTCCGGTTGCCTCCGCATTTTCAGGTATAGGTATCAATTGGGCCGTGTTTATTATTACATTGGCTGCTACCGCAGGATTAACATCCGTTATGTTGGTGATGATGCTCGGACAAACCCGTATTTTCTTGGGTATGGCTAAAGATGGGTTGTTGCCGAAGTTTTTCAGAGATCTTCATGTGAATTTTAAAACGCCTCATAAAAGCACCATTTTGGTAGGAGCCATTATTTCAATTGTTGCGGCATTTACACCAATTGATAAAGTGAGTGAAATGTGCAGTATGGGTACCTTATTGGCATTTGCTATGGTTTGTGTTGCGGTAATGATATTACGCGTTAAAAAACCAGACATCGAAAGACCATACAAAACACCTGCAGTATTTTTAGTAGGTACACTTGGCGTATTATTCAATATTTTCTTAATGACGCAAGTTCGTCCAGCAACCTGGGTGTTTTTCCTGGTTTGGGGAACAGTGGGGATTATAGTTTACTTTATCTACAGTAAAAATCACAGTAATTTAAATAAACCGAATTCTAATTAAGTGTAATGAAAAAAAAACAAGTCAGATCTTTCTTTTTTTTGATAGGGATGACGCTGTGTTTTCAGAATTATGCACAAGTTAAAATTGATACACTCAGATTTTATTTTGAAATCAATGAAAAGGAATCTGCAAAACATGCAGCCAGAATAGATTCTTTTATTCAAAATTCATTCGGGCGAGTTTATAATTTCAGTATTCACGGCTATGCTGATTTTTTGCATAACTCCGATTACAATAATCAATTGTCTGTCGCAAGAGCTGAAGGAATTAAAAGTTATTTGACGCAAAAAATCCCCCCCGTTCAAATAAATTCAATCGCAGTTAAAGGATTCGGAGAAGGTATGTCAAAAGATAACGGAACAAAAACCGGAGATCAATTTAACAGAAGAGTTGATGTTATTTTGGAACCCTTTGTGATTAAACACGAAGAAATTAATGAACCGCCTGTTGATACTGTAGTAGAAGAAGAACATCACGAAGAAATTTATAACAAATTAGAAAAAGGCGAAAGTCTGGCTATTGAAGGTTTAAATTTTATTCCAGGTCGGCATTTTATCGTAAAATCTTCCATTCCTATTCTCACCAAACTATTATCCACAATGAAAAAAAATCCCAATCTTAAGGTGGAGATACAAGGGCATATCTGTTGTTTAAAAGAAAAAGGAGATGGATTAGATATGGATACCGGAATAAAAAACTTATCACAATCCCGAGCAAAAGCCGTGTACGATTTTTTAGTGCACAACGGAATTGATAAGGACAGGCTCTCGTACAAGGGATTCGGACATACCAAACCAAAAATATCTCCGGAAGTAACTCCCGCTGATGAACAAATGAATAGAAGAGTAGAAGTACTCATTATCGATAAATAATACCTCAAATTTCCCCTCATTTGGGCCAAGGTTTATGGTCATTTTTGTTATTTTTGTGTGCAATAAATGACATTTAGCAGCATCACATTTTTAATTTATTTTCTGCCGGTATTTTTACTGATTTATCATTTAGTGCCGCATAAGTTTAAAAATGCGATTATTTTATTAGCCAGTATCTTTTTTTACAGTTGGGGTGGACCTAAATTTATTTTTGTGATTTTGGGCACCACATTTTTGGATTTCTTTTTGGTTAGAACCATGTCTGAACAAAAAACAAAGAAATCAAAAATGGCTTATTTGGTTGTATCTGTTTTATTAAATACCGGTTTACTCTTTTACTTTAAGTATTGTAATTTTTTCATCGAAAATATTAATGCTTTATTAGGCACTGAAATTGTTTGGTTAAAAGTAGCCTTACCTATCGGTATTTCTTTTTACACGTTCGAGAGTTTAACGTATGTGGTAGATGTATATCGCGGCGTGCATAAGCCGCTTAAAAATTTCTGGCACTATCAAACCTATATTTTACTTTTCCCCAAACTAATTGCCGGTCCCATTATTCGTTACCACGATATTGCTGATCAAATAACTAATCGCGAAAAAAATTATACGGCGGATATGAAGTTGAGCGGATTTTTAATTTTTTGCATTGGCTTAGGTAAAAAAGTAATCTTGGCTAATACATTGGGAATGCAAGCCGATGCGGTATTTAAATTAGAGGCCGATCAAATTAACACGGCCGCAGCCTGGGTAGGTGCCATTGCTTATACTTTTCAAATTTATTTTGATTTTAGCGGCTATAGCGATATGGCTATTGGTTTGGGGAAAATTATGGGTTTCAAGTTTCCCGAAAATTTCCGAAATCCTTATATATCCGCAAGCATTACTGAATTTTGGCGAAGATGGCATATTACTTTAGGTGCATGGATGAAAAATTATTTGTACATCCCTTTAGGTGGTAATCAAGTAACAACGGTTAAACTTTATCGCAACTTAATCATTGTTTTTCTGCTTTCCGGTTTTTGGCATGGGGCCAGTTGGAATTTTATTATCTGGGGCGCATGGCACGGCACTTTTTTGGTTTTGGAAAGATTATTTTTGGGAAAACTCCTTCAAAAAAGCACAAAATTTGTTGCTATACCTTTTACGTTTATAGTTGTGGTTACCGGTTGGGTTTTATTCAGAAATGAAGATTTAACTAAGGCTACAGTTGTGATCACAAAAATGTATTCTTTTAATTTCGAAGCCAGTAAATTTGCCATCAATAATGATTTTATTTTCATGTGTTCATTGGCTGTTTTATTTTCTCTTTTTGCCGTACTTTCAAAAACAGAAGCCTTACAGGATAAAATTTATGGTATTCAATTCACCCCGGGTGGGCGTTGGTTAGCCTTAGTAACCGGTGTAGCTTTATTTTATATTTCCTTAAGTTTTATTTCCGCTCTAAATTTTAATCCGTTTATTTATTTCAGGTTTTAATGTCTAAAAAAGTAAAAACATATTCCATTCATCTGCTATTAGCATTAATTGCTATTTCCATTCCCATGATGGTTTCTTTTACTAAGGATGATCACAAACCAAATTTAATTGGCATGGTGATTAACGATCAAAAGCCGGAAATGAATAAAACAAATTGGTTTAGCGGCCTTTATGCTTCTGAAATGGATGACTATAATAATGATTGTTGGGCTTATAAAGAATTGATGGTTAAACTTAATAACCAGTTTTACTACGATGCCTTCAATATTATGCGACTAGATAATTTTGTAACCGGGAAAGAGAACTATGTGTTTGGTGAATCTACCATACATTCTTACTACGGTGCAGATTATATGGGGAAAGAAAAAATTTCGGAGTTTTTAAGAAAATGTAAAGTGATTCAGGATACCTTGGAAAGAAAAGGAATAAGTTTGGTTTTAGCTTTTGCACCCGGAAAAGGAATTGGAGCTCCTGAATTTTTTGAAGATAAATACAAAAGACCAAGAGGAAAAACCAATATAGACGATTTTCTGGAAGTAAGTCAGCAAATGAAATTGAATCATATCGATTTGGTATCGTATTTCCATCAAATAAAAGATACTTGCCGATATCCTTTATATACCCGTTTTGCACATCACTGGACTTATTATTTTGAATGTTTAGCTGTGAAAAAAATTATTAATTACATGGAACAATTACGTCAGGTTGATTTGCCTGAAATCGGATGGAATACCCTTCAAATATCCGATACGGCACGCCATCGCGATCATGATGTATTGAAATCCATGAATCTCTACACCAAACCTCCGCAAAACATGCCATTGGCTTATCCGGATTTGCTGCTCGAATCGGATTCAACCAACGCAAAAGTTAAAATGCTTACCATAGCCGATAGTTATTGGTATGGAATAGTATATATGGATGTGCCTAAATATTGTTTTGATAACGGTCAATTTTGGTATTACAATAATCGGGTAGTTCCAAATCCTAGCCAAACCGAAAAAGTAGAAGCCTGGCAGTTGGATTTGAAAGAAAGTATTGAGCAATGCAAAATTGTTTTAATTCTGGGTTCAGACCCCGCTTTACCGGCTTTGGGTTGGGGCTTTGTGGATAATGCTTACGAGTTGTACACAAATCCAAAAGCTTATTACGAACGAATAGAAAGAACAAAACTGATTAAACAATACGAAAAACAAATTCGTGAATTGCCGAATTTGTTAAAGAAAAGTACACAAAATAGTATGGATCGAATGATAACCTTGGATAGCGCAATAAAATACGATGCCATGAAAATGGCTGGTTTAATCAAATAAAAATTTAAGAATGAAGAAACTATTAATTCTATGTACAACGCTTTTGTTTTTTGTTGCTAAAGCGGATGAAGGCATGTGGATGCCCCAAATGATTGCGGCCTTAAAATTTGCCGACATGAAAAAAAACGGATTCAAGTTAACGGCTGAACAAATTTACAGCATCAATAAAGCCAGTATGAAAGATGCTGTGGTTATTTTTGGCGGCGGTTGTACCGGTGAGGTGATTTCAGATAAAGGATTAATACTTACCAATCATCATTGCGGATTTTCTTCCATCGCCGCATTAAGTTCTGTTGAAAAAGATTATTTAAAAAACGGTTATTGGGCCATGAATGCCGGCGAGGAATTACAATGCAAAAATTTATCCGTAACCTTTATAAAAAGAATTGATGATGTTACCTTAAAAGTTATAGGTGATTTAAAACCCGGTTATACCGAAGTGGAGCGCGATTCCGCCATTCATTCCAAAATAGTATTACTCGAAAAAGCCTCAAAACAAAGTGATAATCAAACTATTTTTATTCGGCCTTTTTATTACGGAAATGAATATTATATGTTTACCGCCGAAGTGTTTAAAGATATTCGTTTGGTTGGCGCACCTCCTGAAAGTATAGGAAAATTCGGAGGAGAAACAGATAATTGGGTGTGGCCTCGGCATAACGCCGACTTCAGTATGTTCAGAATTTATGCGGGTAAAGATAATCAGCCTGCTGAGTTTAGTACAGATAACGTGCCGTACAAACCCGCTTATTCATTTCCGATTTCCATCAAAGGAGTTGAAAAAGGAGACTTTACTATGGTTTATGGTTTTCCGGGCCGCACACAAGAGTATTTAACTTCTTATGCCGTTGATTTTATTATGAATGTACAAGATCCGTTGCGCGTAAACTTGCGCGGTAAAAGATTAGAAATTATAGAAGCCACCATGAAAAAGAATGATACCCTTCGTTTGATGTATACCGGTGGCCACGCCAGAGTTGCGAATTATCATAAAAAATGGAATGGCGAAATGCAAGGCTTAAGACGTTCTAATGCCGTAGAGAAAAAACAGGACTTTGAGAAAAAATTAATGGACGTATTAAATGCTGATTCGAAGAAGAAAGAACAATGCGCCAAATTGATGAACGAATTAAAAGATTCCTATTTAACTTATGCGCCTATTAGCGTACAGTATGATTATTATGCCGAATGTTTGATGGGTGTTGATGCCTTTAGAATGCTGTCCCCATTAGTCGGTGTATTTGCCGAACTCGATAAAAAGAAAGCAGGAGTTGAACATAAATACGAGCAAATATTTAAAACGGCTGTACCAGCAGTTCCTTTTAAAAATTACGATACCCAAACAGATCGTAAATTATGTTATGCTATGCTGTCGGTTTATCAAAAAGAAATAAGCAGTAAACAAATGCCCTTTTTACTAGATTCTTTATTCAAAGCTTTTAATCAGGATGTGGCTAAATTAACCGATTATCTCTATAACAATTCAGTTTTTGTGGATAATAAAAAAGCGGCCGAGGCTTATGCGAATTTTGAAAGCAATGCAGATAAGTATCGCGGTGATATTTTTTATCGATTGGCTATTGATATTAATAATTATTATGCCAAGCAGGTGATTCCCGCATTAAAACATTTAGATTTTAAAATAAATGATTTACAAAAAGAGTACATGAAATTACTAATGGAAAACGTGAAAGATAAAAAATTCTATCCCGATGCCAATAGTACCATGCGTATTACCTATGGTAAAGTGGATGATTATTTTCCGAGAGACGGGGTAAAATATTTACACTACACTACGTTAGATGGACTAATGGATAAAAACAACACCGGGCATGATGATTTTTATGTTCCGCAAAGGTTAAAAGATTTGCATAAGAAAAAAGATTACGGAGTCTATGCCGATAAAAGCGGAAATTTAAGAGTGGCCTTTATTGGAAGTAATCATACCACGGGAGGGGAATAGCGGTTCGCCGGTGATTAATGCCAACGGCGAATTAATAGGCACAAATTTTGATCGCAATTGGGAAGGTACGATGAGTGACATTATGTATAATGTTAATTTTTGCAGAAATATCACTTTAGATGTGCGTTATACCCTTTGGTTGATTGATAAATATGCCGGTGCAGGTTATTTACTCAAGGAAATGAAGATTGTAAAGTAGCTTATTAAAAACGCATCGTTCAATACTTTTTTTTTAATGTCATTCATCATTCCTCGGAATGTCGAATTTTGATACACGATGAAAAAGTTTTTAGGTTATTTTATTCAGGGTTTAATACTTTTTATCCCCTTAATTATTACAGTTGCGGTGTTAATTAAGCTATTTGATTTTTTTCAAGGCGTGTTTGATTTTATTGGCATTAGTCAACATGCCATTGTAAATACAGGCTTAGGTTTACTGGTTACCTTAACTTTTGTAACGGTATTAGGAATTTTAGCCTCTTCTTTTGTATTTAGAAGTTTGTTTTCTTTTTTTGAAGACAAGTTAGAGCATGCGCCTTTTATTCGGCATATTTATTCTCCTTTGAAAGATTTCACCAATGCTTTTATGGGGAATAAAAAACGCTTTAACAAACCTGTTTTAGTGCTTACCAATCCGCAATCAAATGTGGAAGAGATCGGATTTGTAACCAGTGAAGATTTGAGTGAACTGGGCATTTCCAATAAAGTGGCAGTGTATTTACCTTTATCCTATTCTTTATCGGGTAAATTAATTATTGTTCCATCCTCTCAAGTCACTCCTTTAAAAGCCGAGGCTGCTGAAGTAATGAAATTTACGGTGAGCGGCGGGGTGAGCGATGTAGATTAGGACTTTTCAAACGGGCGAATTTATTCTTACATCTTAATTTCATTTTCTATACTGCGCCAACGATTGAACGAAAAGCCCTGTGTAAAATTTAGCTTAGTGTTTGAGGAGCGAGAAGGCGACCGGAGGAAGCCTTTGCAGCCCAACAAACACTGTTAAATTTAAACAGGCTTGAAGTGAAAGCGTGTTAAGGCGCCCAAATAATTAAAGAGCATTTAATCCTACTTATTAGTTTGCTTTAAATGAATTTTATGAAAGCCAAGTCCTTTACACGCTTCATGATCACACATAATTGGATTTGATGTGGCCATAGCCCGGCTTATAATTAATAAAGTAAAAATAAAGGTGATCAGCATGGCGGTTAATAATTTATTATTTTTCATGATTTCTAAGTATTAAAGGGTTAATAAATCTAATCTTGTTCTTTATTATCTTTTACGCTCTCCATCATGCAAAGGTTAATGAATTTGTATAAGTGTAAAGGAGTAATACAACAACTGGCAGGTTTAAATAAATAAGTGGTAAGCCTTTAAATTAAACCTGAATAATTAGTAATTTAGCCACGGTAAATGTCAAATATCCTCGAAATAAAATCTGTCTCAAAGAAGTATAGCAATCACCTGGCTCTAAACAATGTTTCACTCAATGTACCCACTGGTTCGGTGTATGGTTTATTGGGACCAAACGGAGCTGGAAAAACTTCTTTAATTCGCATCATCAATCAAATTACCGGACCCGACAGCGGAGAAATATTTTTTAAAGGGGAAAAATTAGCACAAAAGCATGTAGAGTCTATAGGTTATTTACCGGAAGAGAGAGGATTGTACAAAAAAATGCCGGTGGGCGAACAAGCCATGTACCTGGCGCGTTTAAAAGGATTATCCAAAGCCGAAGCCAAGAAAAGATTGGATTATTGGTTTGAAAAATTTGAAATGCAGGGGTGGTGGAAAAAGAAAATTGAAGAGTTAAGTAAAGGCATGCAGCAAAAAGTACAGTTTATCGTAACTATTTTGCATGAACCTGAACTATTAATTTTAGATGAGCCATTTAGTGGTTTTGATCCTATTAACGCGCAATTGATAAAAAATGAAATTTTGGAATTGAGAAAAAAAGGGGCAACCGTTATTTTTTCAACACATAATATGGGAAGTGTGGAAGAGTTGTGCGATAATATTGCTTTAATTAATCGCGCTGAAAAAATTCTGGAGGGAACCGTAAAAGAAATAAGAAAAGATTTCAGAACTAATACTTTTAAAATTGCATTTGAAGGAAACTTGTTGGGTTTCACAAATACCCTTTGGGCCGGCGGTGAAATTTTGGATAAGGAATCAGAAGGTGAATTCCATCAGGTAACCTTAAAATTATTGAATAATGCAACGGCTAATCAACTTTTAGAAGCTATTTTACCAACTTGTAAAATACACTCGTTTCACGAAATAGTGCCCAGTATGAATGATATTTTTATAATGAAAGTGAATTCTGAAAATATTATTAGCGGAACAAAAAGCAGTTTAACAGAATAGATATGGGTAAAATTAAACTGATAATAGCACGCGAGATAAAGTCTAAGTTAACCAACAAGGCTTTCATCATCATGACTTTTTTGGGTCCCTTACTCATTACCGGATTTTTAGCTTTCATAATTAAAATGTCGCAGTCCGATAAAACCGATCAAAAAGTGTTGGTGGTAGATGAGTCAAAATTATTTGTAGGCAAATTGGTTGGTAATGATTTTATTGAACTCACTTATACCGATAAAGCCTTGGATGATGTGGAAACTAAATTTTCGGATATGGGTTATACCTGTTTGCTATGGATAGCGCCCAATATTATTTCCGGTGGAGGAGGGGCAACCAAACTTTTTTATAAAAAATCGCCGGGTTTTGCTTTCCAAACCTACATTAAAGATCAAATGGAAAAAATTGTTTATGAAAATAAACTAAAGGCCAACAATATTGATCCGGTAATTATTTCTAACGCTAAAACCAGCGTAAAATTAATTTTGGAAAAAGTAGATGATAAGGGTAAAGTAGCAGAGGATAGTAGTTTTTCATTTTTTGGATTTATTACCGGGGCACTCATGTTTATGTTTATCATTATGTATGGCATGATGGTTTTTAGAAGTGTGATGGAAGAAAAAACAAATCGTATTGTAGAAGTTATTGTTTCATCGGTTAAACCTTTTCAGTTGATGGTGGGTAAAATTATTGGTGTAGCTATATTAGGAACCATTCAATTTATTGTAATGGGCATTGTAACTTTTACCTTAACTACGGTTTTGTCAACTGTTTTTCTGAAAGATTCCATGTCGGAATTACAAAAATTTACTGAGCAACAAGAATTGGTGAAAAAACACGGCACTAATATTAATCTGGAAGATTTGCAGCGATATGATGACAAGCTGGAGTTATTTGATATTCTGAAAAAAATAAAAAAAATTGATTTTACCGAAGTCTTTATTTGTTTTCTGTTATACTTTATAGGCGGGTATCTTTTTTACAGTTCAATTTTAGCGGCTATTGGAAGTGCGGTGGACTCCGAATCCGACGCCCAGCAATTTATGACGCCCATAATGATTCCGCTTATGGTCGGTTATTTTATTTCCACCAAAACTATTTTGGACCCCGATTCCACCTTGGTGTTCTGGGGCTCTATGATTCCCTTCACTTCACCAATTGTAATGATGTCGCGGATTACCAATGGCGTACCTTTGTGGGAAATCATTACTTCCATTGGATTACTTTATGTTTCTTTTATTTTCACCACCTATTTAGCTGCTAAAATTTACCGCACAGGCATATTAATGTATGGTAAAAAAACCGGCTGGAAGGAAATAGCCAAATGGCTTTTTTATAAATAAAAGTTGCGCCTATTTGTAAAACCGTATTGTGTTTATTAATAGTTTGCAGTAACTTGGTAACTAATAATGTTTGCGGCTTCTAAAATATATTGGATTTGTCAGTTACTGGGCTGGTCATTATACGTGTTTATTAATTTAATTTTCTTTGGTTTAAAAAACGAAGCTACCACTTTTAAAGAGTTTACTATTTACTTATTGCAACTACCAATCGGAATCGGGTTAACCCATTTATACCGGCAGTTATTATTGCATTATAATATTCAGGAAAAAAAGTTTCCTGCTCAACTCGTATTTGTATTAATCTGTTCGCTTATCATGGGAATAACCTTCTTTTTTCACACCACCGGATTACTAATTTACTTTAAAGTTATTCTTACCGACTTATCTTCCTTTTATATTTTTCAAATCACCTCTAACTATACTTTGGTGTTTTGTTTGTGGAGTGCTATTTATTTTGGATTTAAATATTTTCAGAATTATAAAAAGGTTGAAATCGATTCCTTAAGATATGCTGCTGCAAATAAGGAGTCGGAGTTAAGCAGCTTAAAGGCACAGTTAAATCCGCATTTTATGTTTAACAGTATGAATAGCATTCGTGCATTGATTGATGAAAATCCGGTGAAAGCTAAAAGTGCAGTAACTCAATTATCGGGTATATTAAGAAATACGCTATTATTAAATAAGAGCAAGGTGATTCCGCTTTCTGAAGAGTTGGAGTTGGTTCAGGAATATCTGAAAATGGAAAAAATCAGGTACGAAGAAAGACTTAATTTCGAATTTAAAATTGAAAAGGAAGTTCTACATAGTTTGATTCCTCCTTTTATCATTCAATCTCAGGTTGAAAATGCCATCAAGCACGGTATTTCTAAATTACCCGGTAATGGCAATATTATCATTGAAGCCTTTAAATTGGGCGAGTTTTTGAAAATAAAAGTCTCAAATACCGGAAAAATAAGCACAGAAAAGCCCTTAACAGGGGTTGGATTTCAGAATTCCATTCAAAGATTACAATTATTATTTGGCATTGAAGGCCAAATTTTCATCAGTGAATTAAACAATTTGGTAGTTGTAGATATTAATATACCTTTGAAATAAATTTAATTGATATGAAAGCAATCATTATTGACGATGAGCGTTTAGCTAGACAGGAGTTAAAAAGCCTTTTAGCGCAATACAAAGAAATTGAAATAATTGCCGAATGTGCGGATGCAACCGATGCCGTTGCGAAAATCAGCGAACTAAAACCCGATGTGATATTTTGCGATATTCAAATGCCCGGTAAAACCGGACTAGAAATGGTGGAAGAAATTTCAGGCGCTGTAGATGTTGTTTTTGTAACGGCTTATGATGAGCATGCTTTAAAAGCCTTTGAACTGAATGCGTTTGATTATTTATTAAAGCCCGTTCAACCTCAGCGTTTAGCTGAAACAATCAAAAAATTAACAATAAAAGAAGGTGTTTCTAAACCAGAAAATAACACGCCACTAACAACGGCTGATATGGTTTTTATAAAAGACGGTGATAAATCTTGGTTTGTGAAAATGATTGACATCAAACTTTTTGAGTCGGAAGGAAACTATGTGAGAGTTTATTTTGATAATAACAAGCCACTTATTCTTCGCAGTTTAAATAGTTTAGATTCTAGATTAAGCGAAAAGGATTTTTTCCGAGCCAGTAGAAAACACATCATCAACTTAAATTATATTGAAAGTGTTGAGCAATGGTTTAATGGCGGTTTAAACGTAAAGTTAAAAGATGGTAGGGAAGTAGAAATTTCTCGCCGACAAGCCGTTAAACTCAAGGATATGATGAGTTTATAAACCGCAATTCATTACAATAAAACAATTATTTTAGCGTTAATGGTCAGTTGAGGCATCTTACATTAATAATTTTATTTTCAGCATTAACCATCTCTGTTTTCCCGCAGGTAGGCGGAACTAAATCTTATCGTTTTCTGGATATCCCAATGACTGCAAGAGCAGCTGCTCTTGGCGGATCAAATATGTGTATTTGGGGCGACGATATAAATTTAATTTACAGTAATCCTGCTTTGTTAAACCCATCCATGTCTAAACAAGTTACTTTTAATTATTCCAATTATATAGGTGATTTAAACTTTGGATATTTAGCGTACGGCCATGATTTAAAAAAATATGGTACAATAGGAGGTGGAATTCAGTTTTTTAATTACGGCAAATTGCAAGGATATGATGAGTTTGGAGAAAAAACCAACCAGTTTAAGGCCAATGATTACAATATTGGTTTAAATTATGCTAAGTCATTAGAAGATTCTTCTTTTAATATAGGTATTGCTTTTAAAACTTTAATTTCTCAATACGATGTTTATCGCTCTTTTGGTAATGCCATTGATTTTGGAATAACGTACCATCATGATAATGGTTTAACGCTTTCTTTGTTGGCTAAAAATATTGGATGGATTTATAAGAGCTACTCCAATTTGTTACCGAAAAAAGAGCCACTACCACAAAATGTTCAATTGGGCTTGAGTTACAAATTAAGTAAGGCCCCTTTTCGCATGTTTGTAATTTACGATCAGTTGAATAAATGGAATCAACGTTACATCAGTCCGGTGGATACTGCCGGAAAAACCAGTCCTTTTAACAGCGAAGAAGTTCCTAAAGATTCATCCAAATGGCAAAAATTTTCAAAGCGATTTTCGGCCGGAGGAGATAATTTTTTACGTCATATTACTATTGGAACAGAAATAGTAATTACTAAAAATTTTATGGTACGTATTGCTTATAATCACCGCCGCCAACGCGAAATGATTTTACCGGAAAGGCGAGGAGTAAATGGTTTAAGTTTGGGATTTGGTTTCCGGATTAAAAAAATGGGTTTTGCCTATTCATTTACAAAAATGGCTTTCCCGGGAAATTCCAGTATTTTCAGCTTCACCTATCAAATTTAGATTTTCGGGATTCTTTTCCAACCACTTATGACTTACTAAAAACCACTTATGAAGTAAGCATATTTCTAGTTCCTTCATTTTGTATATTTAGGATGGATTAATCGGTGAAAAAAGTCGCATTTATAATTGTATTTATCTTTACATTTTTGTTGGATAAAAAATCCAATGCACAATGCGCTTTTCCATTTTTCAGTAGCGGAGTTTTTAATTGTTTAACTAATACAGCGGTCGGTGATTATACCATTAGCGGCAGTATAGCTCCTCATACTATTACCATAGTTAATACCATTACCGGAGCCACTTTATATACCACAGTTTTGCCAACCAACACCGGAACTATACCTCCAGTGCCGGTAGGAAACTATAGCGTTTACGGCATAACTTCAGCCCCGGGTTGTACCTTTAATGTAAGCTCTTTCAATGTAACTTCAGGTATTTCTCCCTCCAACTTATCTGTAATTGCTAGTGCGGCTTGTTCTCAATCAGCCACAGGAAGTGCAACAGCCTTTATTTCCGGAAATGGATTAACCCCTCCTCATACTTATACCTGGTCAACCGGTTCAAATAGTAATGTAATTAATAATTTGTCAGCCGGAATTTACACAATCATTGCAGCTGGCTCTAATAGTTGCACATTAAGTAAAACAGTGCAGGTTTTTGCTCCTCCTTCCGCAATAATAGCTTTTTCAGTAACACAACCATCTTGCGCTAATTCAACCAACGGCGCGGTTTCTTCCAATGTAAGTAACGCACCACCGGGTTATTCATACACTTGGCAACCGGGCGGAAATAATACTTCGGGGTTGAATGCTATTCCGCAAGGCATTTATACGCTTACCGTGAAAGATGCAAGCGCCTGTTCTACAAAAAGTGTAATAAATGTAGTTGCTGTTAGTTCCATGTCTGTTAGCAATTCAACTAATCCCGAAAATTGTACCGCTATGGATGGGGCATTTACTTTAAATCCAACCGGCGGGGCAGCTCCATACACATTTTCAACAATTTCTGTAGGTTCACATTCTGCTAATTTCTTAAACGGCTTAAGTAGTGGTGTTTATACAACAATTGTAACTGACAATGTGGGTTGTGTTGATACAATAAAAACAATAGTCGGAAACCTGAGTACCGTTAGTTTAACTATTGTAAATTCTAATACTATTCAGTGCTTTAGTCAATGTACCGGCTCTGTTCAATTAAATGTTTTGAGTGGTATTGCGCCTTATACCTTTAGTGCAACGGGTACTCCATCAACTACAAGTAATATCATTACCAATCTTTGCGCAGGCTTAATTACTTTTAAGGTTATTGATGCTGCGGGTTGTCCTGCCACCACAACTTTAAATTTCACAAGTCCGCCTGTTTTTGCTTATTCTGTGGCCAATGTTCCGGCTATTTGCGTTGGGAAAACTTTTACTTTGAGTGCCAATGCTACTGGCGGAGCCGGAAATTATAGCTATGTATGGAATCCGGGTAATTTATCCGGACAAAATATTATTCAAACTGCTACTGCCACTACCATTTACAGTCTGAATGTTTTTGATGCAAATAATTGTACTTTGGCTCCTTTTTTGGTAACGGTTAGCGTTAACCCGCCATTAAGTATTGGATTAAATTCATCCAATTCCGGTATTTGTCCTGGAACAACCGCACAAATTTCACCAACAATTACCGGAGGAGATGGAAACTATCTATACAATTGGGTTCCCGGAGGATTTACCGGATCATCTATTTATATTGAAAATGCTTCCGTTCCTGTTTATACGCTTACCGTAACGGATGTTTGTGGTTCTATTCCAGCTGTTAAAATTATAACCATCAATATTTTCCCAGTAACAACACCGGCTTTTTCTCTTAGTGCCTCACAAGGATGTGAGCCTTTTGTACCACATTTATCAATACAACACCTAAGTCTTCAAACGTGATATGGAACTATGGAGATAAGCCATTTGAACAAATGGGTGCAACAACCAATTATTGTTACGAGAAAAGTGGCACCTATAATGTTCGATTAACGGTGAACGATTCAAATAATTGCAAAAGCGCTTTTACCTACAGTAATATAGTTCAGGTTTTTGCGAAACCGGTGGTTGGGTTTATAACCAATCCGGAAATCATCACTTTAAATAACAGCTCAGATGTAGAAATAATCAATACCACCTTAGGTGGAAAAACTTTTAAATGGGAAGTAAGTGGACTTGATTATGGCATTACACAAGATATAAAATATACATTTTTGGATACAGGTTGCGTTTCATTTAAACTAATGGCCTTGAGTGATCAAAATTGTGCCGACACCTTAATGAAAAATATTTGTGTGGTAGAAGCTTTTAATGTTTGGATACCCTCTTCATTTACACCGAACGGTGATGGTTTGAATGATGAATTTAAATGGCAGGGAACCGGATTTTCGGAAAACGATTATTTATTTGAAGTATATAATCGATGGGGAGTACGTTTATTCAGAACACAGGATATAAATATAGGGTGGGATGGAAAATTTAAAGGTTCAGGAATTGAAAGCGGACAATACCTGTGGTATATAAACATGAAAGATAATCAGCAGGTGACTCACAAAATGAAAGGCTTTGTTGAGGTGTTAAGGTGATTTATTTCTTCTTTTCCAAAACTTCAACCGCTTTATTAATGCAATTGTCGTTTTGATTTAAGATGGGATAATAAGCTTCATCATCAAATAAATTTCTTCCTATCAGGGCTTTAATAATATGGTTCAATCCTTTTTCATTCCCGTTAATGCGCAAATCGTTTTTGTTTTTAACCAGGTAGTTATTCAAACTTTCAAATTCCGAAGCTCCGCATTTGAATTTTTTAATGAACTCTGCTGCTGAACTGTATTTTTTCAAAAATGAATTTCTGTTTCTGTCGGTATACTCAAAACAATAGCCGTTTATTATTCCGTAATTAAAAAGTTTATTCACTACGTGTGAGTATTTGGAAGAGTCCAGAGGTACAAAAACATCGGGAATAATACCACCTCCGCCATAAACAATTTTGCCTCCCGGCGTTTTAAATTGCTGTGATTTATCCAATTTAATACTATCAATATTATATAATTCGCCATGCGTATATCTATCAAATTCCTCATATAAATAAGCGTTTAATCCCTTGTTATAAGGTTTTTGAATACATCTGCCTGTTGGGGTATAATAACGCGCAATGGTTAATCGAAAAGCTGAACCGTCTGGCAAATCAATTTGATCTTGAACCAAACCTTTTCCAAAACTTCTTCGGCCTATAATGGTGGCTCGGTCGTTATCTTGCAAAGCACCGGCAACTATTTCACTGGCACTGGCACTGCCTTCATCAATGAGTACGGCCAGTTCTTTAAATTCAAATCCGCCTCGGGTACTTGCTGTGTAAACTTTTTTCGGGTGGGCTCTCCCCTCGGTATATACAATTTGCAAACCGTTAGTTAAAAATTCATCGGCTAATTCAACTGCGGTTTTTAAAAAACCCCCGCCGTTTCCTCTCAAATCCAAAATGAGTTTTTGCATTCCTCGTTTACTTAAGGTATTAAATGCCTTTAAATATTCTTCATACGTGGTGCTGGCAAATTTGCTGATTTTAATATAACCAATATTCGGTGTAACCATATACGATACATCTAAACTGAATAGCGGTATTTTGCCTCGAGTAATATTAAAATCAATTAATTTTTTACTGCCACTTCTTAATATAGAAACTTTCACGTCGGTTCCGCTGGGTCCACGTAGTTTATCAAATACTTCTTTATTGGAAATTTTTACTCCGGCTACAATTTTATTATTTACACGAATAATTTTATCGCCTGCTTTTATGCCTAGTTTTTCCGAAGGTCCGCCTTCAATCGGATTAATTACACGTATAGTATCGTTATAAATATTAAATTCTACTCCAATGCCGTCAAAATTTCCTTCCAAGGGTTCATTAACAGCTTCAAATTCGGATGCCGGAATATAATCGCTATGCGGATCTAAACTTTTAAGCATAGAAGTGATAGTACTGTTTTCCAATTGGATTTTGTTTACCGTGTCTACATACTGCATGGTGATATAATCCAATAGGTTATTTATTTTTCCTCCATTTTTTACCGGGTGCTTGCTGGCAATTAAATTCGAATCCGATCCAAAAGTCAAATAATATCCAGCGCCAATTCCAATAGCTAATACCACTGCAAAATAGAAAGGTAAAAAGGGATTGAATTTGGGTTGATTGTCCTTTTGAAAGTGAGAGTCCACGTTTATTTTTGTAAATTTGTTTAAATGTATTCTGCAAATGTAATTAAATACAACAAGTTAATCCATCGTATTATTGGGTTTTTGTTTATTATAACATTTGTGTTCGTATTAACATCATGTAAAAAAAATAAAAAGGAAGATCAGAAATTGGTAGATCATCCTGTACCTTCTGTTCCTGTAGATATGGTTCTATATCCCAACGATCCGTTAAATTTTAAATTACAAGGTATTGGGGGCTGGCAATATTTAAATGGCGGTGTATATGGTATTATTATTTATAGAAAATCAGAACAGGAATTCACTGCACTTGAAAGATGCTCTCCTGAATTGCCTAATAATCCCGATGCTAAAGTAAAAGTACTACCAGATAATTTTACTTGTTTGGATTCTATTAGCGGTTCACAATGGCAAATAGTAGACGGGAATTTGATTCAAGGACCAGCAACATGGAACTTGAGGCGTTATTCAACAAGTTTCGATGGTAATGTGTTAAGAATTAGAAACTAATAACTGCCTTTATTTTTTCCAGGCTACTGTATTTATTAATTGAAGCACATCTTTTCTTAAATAATCCACAACAATTTTTAAGGAATCTGTATTAGGCACTGAATTAAAATAAAGAGCTCCTCTTAAAAAATGTTTACTGCTATCGGTAACGTAAAATTGTACGGAAGAAGCTGTATTTCCGGCAATATCAAATAACAAACCATACACCTTGGCGCTATCTCTCATAATTACAGTTTCATCCAACCCGGTGGCTTTAATCTGATGCCTGTTTGCAAAGTTGTGCGAGTCTTCAATGTAATCTAAAACATTATTATTTATTTCTTTGTAACTGATATGCAATGTTGCATTGAAGTTTGGAAAATTTAAGTTGTACCAGCACGGCTCAGCATTATTGTGTTTGTCGTTTGTTATTGCACTATAATCAGGAATATCAAATCGGAATGGACATAGTGAATCAAACGAGCGGTAATTTTTTTCCGGAAAAAAAATTCGCGGATACCCTTTTGGTTTAGGTGAATAGACTATTTCATCATCATTCTTACAGCCATTTACAATTAGGCTTAATACAAAAATTAGGATTGATATTTTTTTGGATGGCACTATCATAGACTAGTAGGGAAGAGATCCGGTACCGGAAGAATCTTCAGTTTTATTTTGAATAATTGTAAATGAGTCAGCTACAATTTCGGTAATATTTTTTCGAATACCGTCTTTATCATTCCAAACTCTGGTTTGAATTTTCCCTTCTAAATAAATTTGAGAACCCTTTTTGAGGTATTTAGAAGCGTTTTCAGCAACGGTCCGCCACATTACAATATTGTGCCATTCGGTTTGTTCAATTTTTTGGCCGTTTTTATCCCTGTAATATTCAGAAGTTGCCAATGAAAAAGTGGATTTGGCGACATTGTTTTCAAAATACTTTAATTCAGGATCTTTGCCTAAAAAGCCTAAGAGTATTACCTTATTAATTCCTGCCATATATACTTTCTACAATAATAATGATTAAAGTCTTCTAAATAAAAGGGTGTATTCATTAAAAATTAACATTCATTATCAGCCTTTTGCGTAGTAAAACTAAATTATTTTTGTGGGTGGAGAAAAAAGCAGTAATTTTGCACTCCGTTTTTTGAAGAGGTGTGCTAAAAGAATTACTGAGGAGACGAAAAGTTTTCAACAATTTTTTGAATAAAATTAGGATATAAGAAAAAGAGTATGTAATTTTGCACCCCGTTTTGAATGTAGGGTTGAGATTTTGAAGGGATTTACAGAGAGAAAAACGGTTGAAATGTTGAGTTTTTAATGCCCGAAAGGGAATATAAAATAAAACGTTCATTGAAATACTGATAGATTAAATGATAGCAAGTGATAAGGACTTTAGCGATGCGATATCGAACTAAAGTAGTATTAAAGAGAATCACACACGCTTTTAAGGTTTTAATTAACTTTATAAAGTACCCTGAGGGATGCGTTAACAGACATTTAACGATTCCTATAAGATTAATTCTATAAATAGAAAAGAATCAGCCAGTATGGAAGCAAGATCAGTTTTCAAAGTACATGAATTCGATCTCCATATGGAAGGAATCAAACTTTTTTTTACAACGGAGAGTTTGATCCTGGCTCAGGATGAACGCTAGCGGCAGGCTTAATACATGCAAGTCGAGGGGCAGCGGGAGTAGCAATACTTGCCGGCGACCGGCGCACGGGTGCGTAACACGTATATAATCTGCCTCTTACTGGGGAATAGCTCGGAGAAATCCGGATTAATACCCCATAACAGTTTCTACGGCATCGTAGGGACTTGAAAGCTCCGGCGGTAAGAGATGAGTATGCGGCTGATTAGCTTGTTGGTGAGGTAACGGCTCACCAAGGCAACGATCAGTAGGGGATCTGAGAGGACTACCCCCCACACTGGTACTGAGACACGGACCAGACTCCTACGGGAGGCAGCAGTAAGGAATATTGGACAATGCCCGCAAGGGTGATCCAGCCATGCCGCGTGCAGGAAGAAGGCCCTATGGGTCGTAAACTGCTTTTGTACAAGAGAAAACCCCCTTACGTGTAAGGGGCTGATAGTATTGTAAGAATAAGCATCGGCTAACTTCGTGCCAGCAGCCGCGGTAAGACGAAGGATGCAAGCGTTATCCGGATTCATTGGGTTTAAAGGGAGCGTAGGCGGCTTAATAAGTCAGTGGTGAAATCTTCTCGCTTAACGAGAAAACTGCCATTGATACTGTTGAGCTTGAGTACAGTTGCCGTTGGCGGAATATGACATGTAGTGGTGAAATACATAGAGATGTCATAGAACACCGATTGCGAAGGCAGCTAACGAAGCTGTAACTGACGCTGAGGCTCGAAAGTGCGGGGATCAAACAGGATTAGATACCCTGGTAGTCCGCACTGTAAACGATGATTACTCGCTGCTGGGAGGTAACTTTCAGTGGCTTAGCGAAAGCGATAAGTAATCCACCTGGGGAGTACGCCGGCAACGGTGAAACTCAAAGGAATTGACGGGGGCCCGCACAAGCGGAGGAGCATGTGGTTTAATTCGATGATACGCGAGGAACCTTACCAGGGCTTGAAAGTTAAGGAATGATTTTGAAAGAAGTCAGTCAGCAATGACCTGAAACTAGGTGCTGCATGGCTGTCGTCAGCTCGTGCCGTGAGGTGTTGGGTTAAGTCCCGCAACGAGCGCAACCCCTACCATTAGTTGCCAGCATGTTATGATGGGGACTCTAATGGAACTGCCCGCGCAAGCGGTGAGGAAGGTGGGGATGACGTCAAGTCATCACGGCCCTTACGTCCTGGGCTACACACGTGCTACAATGGCCACTACAGAGGGCTGCTACCTGGCAACAGGATGCAAATCTTCAAAAGTGGTCTCAGTTCGGATTGGGGTCTGCAACTCGACCCCATGAAGCTGGATTCGCTAGTAATCGCGCATCAGCAATGGCGCGGTGAATACGTTCCCGGGCCTTGTACACACCGCCCGTCAAACAATGGAAGTTGGGGGTATCTAAAGTCGGTTGCCGCAAGGCGCCGCCTAGGGTAAAACTAATAACTGGTGTTAAGTCGTAACAAGGTAGCCGTACCGGAAGGTGCGGCTGGAACACCTCCTTTCTGGAGCCATCCCTCACTATAGGGTGAGAAGGTGTGTGGTACTCTTTACTATTTTTATTTGTCTTATGATAAATAAACCTACACTGCTATCATTTAATCTATCGGTTTTTAAAACTGAAAATTAGCCTGAACATTACCCATGGCTAAACAACAAGCAAAAGGACTTGAAAGTCAAAAGGCAAAAGCCAAAAAGCAAAAGATGATCAATACAAGATTTCGGCTTTTCACTTTAAACTTTTGACTTACTAAATATAGTCTCGTAGCTCAGTTGGTTAGAGTACCACACTGATAATGTGGGGGTCCGCGGTTCAAATCCGCGCGGGACTACAAATCTAAAGTTATGGGGGATTAGCTCAGCTGGCTAGAGCACCAGCTTTGCAAGCTGGGGGTCATCGGTTCGACTCCGATATTCTCCACAGAAGTTCACCTATTAAAAGTGAACATTTGTTCTTTACTAATTTTGAATTACGCCCGGCGGGGGCCGCTTGTTAATACAATCGAATCGGTTCAAGTCCGTAAATTCAGCAAATCCGATTTCGGATTCAGTTCTTTGACATATTGAATAAGACACGAGACTCAATAGTTTTTACTATGTAAAAACATTGACAACAGATAGACTTTAGTTGAGAAACTAAATCTATAAAAATTGAGACAACAATTTTAAAAAAAACCAAGATCTTGAATACGGAGCAAAAGCTGTATTCTCATCTCCAACGCAAGTTGGAGAAAAAAAAGAAAGTAAGTAAGGGCACATGGAGGATGCCTTGGGTCTTAGAGGCGATGAAGGACGTGATAAGCTGCGATAAGCCCGGGGGATTGGCAAATACAATTTGATCCCGGTGATTTCCGAATGGGGCAACCCTATATATCCCGAAAGGGAAGCAAACCTGGTGAACTGAAACATCTAAGTAACCAGAGGAGAAGAAAACAATTTAGTGATTGCGCAAGTAGTGGCGAGCGAACGCGCATTAGCCCAAACCAATCTGATTACGGTCAGGTTGGGGTTGTAGGACTACAATGTGGACTTATGTTTGATAGTGGAACAGGCTTGGAAAGGCCGATCATAGAGGGTGATAATCCCGTACACGAAATCAAATATATACCTAGTAGTATCCTGAGTACTGCGGGGTCGGAGACGCCCTGTAGGAATCTGCCAGCACCATCTGGTAAGGCTAAATACTCCTAAGACACCGATAGTGAACTAGTACTGTGAAGGAAAGGTGAAAAGAACCGCGAACAGCGGAGTGAAATAGAACCTGAAACCATGTGCTTACAAGCGGTCGGAGCCCTCAAGTGGGGTGACGGCGTGCCTTTTGCATAATGAGCCTACGAGTTGTACTTTACTGGCAAGGTTAAGGGCTTAAGGTCCGTTAACCGAAGCGAAAGCGAGTCTGAATAGGGCGCATAGTCAGTAGAGACAGACGCGAAACCTTGTGATCTACCCATGGTCAGGATGAAGTTGGTTTAACCGCCAATGGAGGTCCGAACTGATAAGCGTTGAAAAGCTTCCGGATGAACTGTGGGTAGGGGTGAAAGGCTAATCAAACTGGGAAATAGCTCGTACTCCCCGAAATGCCTTTAGGGGCAGCGTAGAGGTTGAGTCTTATAGAGGTAGAGCTACTGATTGGATGCGGGGGAAGCGATTCCTACCAATTCCTGACAAACTCCGAATGCTATAAGATATACTCTGCAGTGAGCCCATGGGTGCTAAGGCCCATGGACGAGAGAGGGAGAACTCAGACCAACAGCTAAGGTCCCAAAATCTATTCTAAGTTGATATAACGTGGTCCGATTGCATTGACAGCCAGGATGTTTGCTTGGAAGCAGCCATTCATTTAAAGAGTGCGTAACAGCTCACTGGTCGAGCGATTGGGCGTGGATGATACTCGGGCATCAAGAATAGTACCGAAGCTTTGGACTCATAGCAATATGAGTGGTAGGGGAGCATTCTAACAACGTTGAAGGAGTTGCGTAAGCGCTACTGGAGTGGTTAGAAAAGCAAATGTAGGCATAAGTAACGATAAAACAGGCGAGAAACCTGTTCGCCGATAGTCTAAGGTTTCCTGAACAACGATAATCGGTTCAGGGTTAGTCGGGTCCTAAGGTGAAGCCGAACGGCGTAATCGATGGACAACTGGTTAATATTCCAGTACTAACACCACTGCGATGGAGAGACGAAAAAACGTAAACGCGGCCATCTTACGGAATAGATGGTTTAAGCCCGTAGGGTTACCTTTGGTTGGCAAATCCGCCAGAGGTCTGAAAGGTGAAAGTACTCAGCGTCGTCAGACAATGAGATAAGCGTCCAAGTATGTTTCCGAGAAAAACTTCTAAGCTTCAGGTGAGTGTTACCCGTACCGCAAACCGACACAGGTAGACAAGTAGAATATACTAAGGCGCTCGAGTGATCCGTGGCTAAGGAACTAGGCAAATTGACCCCGTAACTTCGGGAGAAGGGGTTCCCTCAGCAATGAGGGACGCAGAGAAATGGCGGTGGCGACTGTTTAACAAAAACACAGGGCTTTGCGAAAACGAAAGTTGAAGTATAAGGCCTGACACCTGCCCGGTGCTGGAAGGTTAAGAGGAGAGGTTAGTCGCAAGACGAAGCTTTGAATCGAAGCCCCAGTAAACGGCGGCCGTAACTATAACGGTCCTAAGGTAGCGAAATTCCTTGTCGGGTAAGTTCCGACCTGCACGAATGGTGTAACGATCTCCGCTCTGTCTCAGCCACGAGCTCGGTGAAATTGAGGTATCAGTGAAGACACTGATTACCCGCAACGGGACGGAAAGACCCCATGCACCTTTACTATAGTTTAACATTGATTTCGGGTAAGTGATGTGTAGAATAGGTGGGAGGCTTTGAAGCAGTGGCGCCAGCCATTGTGGAGCCAAAATGTGAAATACCACCCTTTACTTATCTGGAGTCTAACTCCGCGAGGAGGACATTGTTTGATGGGTAGTTTGACTGGGGTGGTCGCCTCCGAAAGTGTATCGGAGGCTTTCAAAGGTTCGCTCAGTACGCTTGGTAACCGTACGTAGAGTGCATTAGCATAAGCGAGCTTGACTGTGAGGCCGACAAGCCAAGCAGGTACGAAAGTAGGATAAAGTGATCCGGTGGTTCCGCATGGAAGGGCCATCGCTCATAGGATAAAAGGTACGCTGGGGATAACAGGCTGATCCCTCCCAAGAGCTCATATCGACGGGGGGGTTTGGCACCTCGATGTCGGCTCGTCACATCCTGGGGCTGGAGAAGGTCCCAAGGGTTCGGCTGTTCGCCGATTAAAGTGGCACGCGAGCTGGGTTCAGAACGTCGTGAGACAGTTCGGTCCCTATCTGTTGTGGGCGTTAGAAAATTGAGGGGCCCTGACTCTAGTACGAGAGGACCGAGTCGGACAAACCGCTAGTGTACCTGTTGTGGCGCCAGCTGCACCGCAGGGTAGCTATGTTTGGATGAGATAAGCGCTGAAAGCATCTAAGTGCGAAACTCACCTCAAGATAAGTTTTCTTTATAAGGATCGTGGAAGACTACCACGTTGATAGGTTACAGATGTAAAGGCAGTAATGTCAAAGTCGAGTAATACTAATTGTCCGTAAGCTTTCGAAAACAAAATTTGGTTTAGGGTTTCAGTTTATTCTGAAATCCTAAATCGAAGGTCTCGTGTCTTTTCATATGTTAATTTTATTGAAATTAAGATTTAAGTAAACCTTGTGTTTCTTATTTCTGATCCCTTTATGGCGTCTATTGCGGCGGGGATCACCTCTTCCCATCCCGAACAGAGAAGTTAAGCCCGCCAGCGCAGATGGTACTTGGTCTAAAGCCCGGGAGAGTATGTCGATGCCAATTTTAAAAAGCCTTCGCGATTTATCGTGAAGGCTTTTTTTTTATTTAAAAGTTTTATTAATTTGCCCAATATGATAATTGATTTACGCAGTGATACTGTAACTAAACCTAGCCAAGCTATGATGGAAGAAATGATGAGTGCTGAATTAGGCGATGATGTTTTTAATGAAGATCCAACCGTAAATAAATTAGAAGAATATAGCGCTGATTTGTTTTCCAAGGAAGCTGCACTTTTTTGTCCTAGTGGTACCATGACAAACCAAATTGCCATTAAAGTTCATACGCAACCCGGTGATGAATTAATTTGTGACGTAAACTCCCATATTTATAACTATGAAGGTGGTGGAATATCTTTTAATTCGGGTGTGCAAGCCAAATTATTGGAAGGAATGGAAGGTAGATTAAACGCTTCGCAAATTGAAAACGTTATTAATGGTAGATTTGATTGGCTGACCAGAACTTCATTAGTTTCTTTGGAGAATACAGTAAATAGAGCCGGAGGTAGTTATTACACTCTTGAGCTAATAAAACCAATCCGTAAATTATGTAATGAGAAAAAATTAAAATTGCATTTGGATGGCGCCAGAATATTTAACGCCTTAATTGAAACAAAAGAAAAACCCAAACAAATTGGTGAAAATTTCGATTCAATATCCATTTGCTTGTCCAAAGGTTTAGGAGCGCCCGTAGGTTCATTGTTACTCGGTTCGAAAGATTTCATTTCAAATGCCAGAAGAGTACGGAAAGTTTTTGGAGGAGGAATGCGGCAGGCAGGGATTCTTGCAGCTGCAGGTTTATTCGCTCTGAAAAATAATATCCCCAACCTAAAATTTGATCATGCTAATGCTAAGTTAATTGAAGTTGAACTTAAAAAAATAAACTTCATTACTTCAGTGTTACCTGTATATACTAATATTTTAATTTTCACTATCGATGAAAAATACATGACTGGCGAAGAGTTTGTGAAAAAGTTAGATTCTAAAAATATAAAAGTTGTTCAATTCGGAAAGCAAATTATTCGAATGGTAACGCATATGGATTTTAGTGCTTCTCAACTTGATGTATTAAGTAAATCACTTAGATCTATTTAAATTTCCTGTAGTTTTTAAAACGTGCAATCAAGATTAATAGTTTCCTATTTCCTTTTTCTATTTACGCTTTTAATTAAAGCTCAATCTAATTTAAATATTGCGATTGAAGAAGTTGTTCTGAAAAAAAAACAGATTAACTGTATTACAAAAGATTATAAAAACAGAATATGGTGTGGAACAAATGATGGAGTATATTGTTATGACGGTTATCAAATAATAAGTTTTCGAAATGAAGGAGAAGCGCAATTAATCAGTAATAATTATGTGCAATGTGTTGCGACTAATAAAGATTCATCTATACTGGTTTTTGGCACAAAAAATTGTATAACCTGGCTCGATGCTAAAAGTATGAAAGTTTACTTTACTTTGGGCTCTAGCGTGAAAAACGGTTTGTCAATTAAGAATTGTGAAAAGCTAATTTATGTAGGTGGAGACGAATTTTTTGGAATTGCAAATGGTAATATTTTCTCATTACAAATTAATGGAGGAAAAACGAAAATAGATTTCCTTAAAATTGATGAAAATTCAAAGGATGCTTATTTAAATATTTTCAAAAGTGATTGTAATAAATCCGAAATTCTGGTATATACTAAGAATCTAAAAGTATACTCATTTAACAAATTGAGGAAAACCAAAATTTGTATAGAAGATTCATTAAGAGGGGTTACATATGTAAGTTGCAGAGATTCAATTTTTATTTTTGGTACATATCATGGTTTAATAAATAAAAATAAAACAAACTTAAAAAAAGTTGTTTTGCGCGCAGAGATTAATTTGGTTCAGAAAGATAGAACGGGCAATCTCTATGTGATAGCTAACAGATCTAAATTATATAAATATCAAGTAGGCTCAACGCCAAATTTAGTATTTGAATTTAGTGAAACAGATTTATCTAACTATAAAAACGTGTTTCAAATTATAATAGATAATAATAACTTTTGGATAGCGACATCTAACGGGCTAATAAAACTTAAAAAAACCAATTCGGGATTAAATAAAATAATTTCAGAATCTTCGGAATCTGGTAAATTTAATTCCGGTGACTTAAGTTCAAGAGGTATGTTTCAATATAATGATACCTGTGTGTTGCTTTGTGGCTATCATTATTTTGCAACATACAACCCGATTACCAATACGGTTCGTAGATTAATTTCAAAAGAAGAATCTGATAATTTACATATGTACGCTTTGAGTGTAATAAATGATAGCGTATGGATAGCCTGCGAAGGAGTGGGAATTAAATTATTTTCGTTAAGTAAATGGAAATTCTTAAAGAGTAAGCTTAATAATCCAAGTAAAGCGGAGTTTGAAAAATACGGTTTAATACGGACGGCTACCAAATTTAAAGACTGGATATATTTTGGTGAATATGGCTTTATTGCTCGTTTAAATTACAAATCACGCTTATTAGAAATTGATCAAAATTTTAAAATGAATAAACTTTTTGATTCGCGAAACACGATTAGTATTATCAATCATAATGAAGAAGAGTTAATCGTAGTTAATCCGAATGAGGTGATTATATTCGATTCTTTATTAAGAATTAAAAAGAGATTTAAGCCTGAATTTATTGGACCATCATTAAAGGGATTAATAATTTGCGTGACTAAAGACGAAAAGTATTTTTGGATTGGAACAAATTCATTAGGGTTATATAAATTAAATCATGATTTTAATGTTATTAAACACTATAATATAAAAAATGGTCTGCCTGATAATACAATATACTCATTAGTTGACACAAAAGATAAAT
Organism: Sphingobacteriaceae bacterium; assembly: GCA_016715905.1. NCBI lineage: Bacteria > Pseudomonadati > Bacteroidota > Sphingobacteriia > Sphingobacteriales > Sphingobacteriaceae > Sphingobacteriaceae bacterium. The sequence continues at coordinate 487,738 of JADJXI010000005.1, forward strand.
TGCTAATTGGGACCAAGAATGGATTAGCGGTATTCAATAAAAAAACTGATAAAATATTTAATTTTTATAAAGAGGATGGATTGGCTGGAAACGAATTTAACACGAACTCAAATTTAATATTGCGTAATGGAGATGTTTTAATGGGAGGTGTAAATGGTGTGACAAGAATAAACCCGAATTTAATTTATCAGGATAGTTCAAACACCAATTATTTCATTAGTAAAATTGTAATGTTAGGAGATAATTTTTTATCCGATAGCATTATTTATGGCGATTTAGATAATTTAAAAAGTATTGATTTGCCATATCAAAAAAGATTTATTCAAATTTATTTTGCAGTTAGTAATTGCGATAAAAATAATAAGTTTGCTTATAAGATAAAAAACATAGATGATAGATGGATAAACTTGGAGAATTCAAATTCTATTACCTTTAATTCACTTTCACCGGGAGAATATCATTTAGTTATAAGAGCTTGGGATGGTAAAAATATGCAAGTTGGGAAGGATTTGGAAATTGTAATTTCCGCTAAACAAATATTTTACAAAACCCCTTTATTTATATTCTCATTTTCAGTATTATTTATCGCGATATTATTAATAGGCGTATTTTTATATTATAGAAATAAAGTAAAAAACCTTAATAAATTAGCTAATCTCCGATTAAAAATAGCTAGTGAACTACACGATCAAGTTGGTGGATTAATAAATAAAACAGCCTTACAGGCCGAATTGGTAAATTCTAAAAATCAAATGAAAGATCCGCAATTAAATCGTATTTCTGTCAATAGTAGAGAAGCGCTAAATAGTATGCGCGACATACTGTGGAATTTGGATCCTAGAAATGATAATACTGAAAGTTTAATTGAAAGAATGAAAGAATTTGCCATGAAAATGTTAGGGGATGAATTTGACTATCAAATTAAGTTCAGTAATTTGGAAGATTTGGAATTAACTCATGAAGTGAGACAAAATTTAAATATGATTTATAGGGAGTCTATAAATAATATTGTGAAGCATGCAGCAGGAAGTAAAGTGGAAATTTCTTTTTCAAGAAAGCAAAATCAACTAGCATTAAGAGTTAAAAGTTCTAATCCGCTAAAATCTGAAATTATTTCCTCCGGACAAGGAATGCGGAATATGAAAATGAGAGCAGCAGCAATTAAAGCTAATTTAATTGTGGAAACGGAGGATGGCGTTGTAATTGACGTAATATTGCCCATAAATCACATGAAAATGTGATACAAACAAGTTATAAGAATTTTAGATTTGTAGAGTGATTAGTTTAGCAATTGTTGAAGATGATATCGAAATGAGTAAATCACTTCGTGATTATTTGTTAATTGATAACACTTTATTTACTGATATCCGTTTATTTGAAAGTGCAGAAGATATTATTAAAGAAATTAAATTAAATAACTATAAACCGATATTGATATTGCAAGATATCCAATTACCGGGTATTAGCGGTCTTGAAGCAATAATTATTTATCGTAAGTATTTGCCGGATACCAAAGTTCTAATGAATAGTGTTTTGCAAGATAGCGAGCATGTTTTTAAAGCCATTTGTAATGGAGCACTTGGTTATATTGAAAAAGGATATAGCCTTGAGAAAATAAAAGAAGCTTTAGCGTCGGTAATGAATGGCGGTTCTCCTATGTCACCTTCAATTGCTCGGCACGTAATTAATTATTTTAATCCTTCCAAAAAATTTGAAGAAGAATTATCTCCAAAGGAAATTGAAATTGTACAAGGAATTTTAGACGGTTTAAGCTATAAAATGATAGCCGAAAGAAATAGCGTTTCAATTGATACCGTGCGTACGCACATTACACGTATTTATCGCAAGCTCCAAATAAATAGCAAAGGCGAGCTAATCTCTAAGTATTTAAAATAAACTAAGGTAATAATCACATTAAAATGTGACAATTGTTGTTTTAATTATTATCATTGAAAAGTGATATTTGCATTAAATTATAATATAAAAAATATGAAACTAAAGTTTACTTTTAAAACAATTAAAAACACGGTAAGTGGCTTAGCATTAACTTTGTTTGCGTTTAATTCTGTTGGAATAAAGGCTCAAGCAGGTGCTGCTTTACGTTTTGACGGAGCTGATGATCGAGTTAATCTTGGTACAGCCATCACTACATCAATTTCGAATACAAATAAGTTAAGTGTTGAAGCTTGGGTTAGACCAACAAACTTAACGGGTTTAGGCTGTGTAATCGGTAGTTATGGTACCGGTGGAACTGGAATGCAATTCTTAATAAGAAGAGGTGGGGCAACTGAATACCAATTCTTTATTGGTAATGGAAATATAGGGAATTTTCTGCAAGTTAATTCTGTGGCGGTACCAACAATTAATACATGGCAACACGTAGCTGGCACTTGGGATGGAACTGTAGCATCTGTTTATGTTAATGGTGTGTTTTCAGCATCTGCAACTATATCCTATACATCAATGGGTGTATCCACAAATCAAGTTTGGATAGGTAATAATTCAATAAATGAAAATTTCACTGGTGACATCGATGAAGTTAGAGTATGGGGTCGTGTTTTATGTCCGGCAGAAATTGCAGCCAATATGAATTATGAATTAGTTGGGCCCCAATTAAATTTGTTAGCTAATTATCAATTTAATCAAGGCATTGCGGGGGGTACTAATGGTGGTGTTACAACCTTAACTAATGTGGTTAATTCAACTGCAAATGGAGCATTGACGGGTTTCGCATTAACTGGATTAATATCAAATTGGGTTGCACCGGGTGGTGTAACAAGCGGCAGTTTATCGACAGGATATGGAACAGTAACTGTAAATAGTGGAAGTATCAATCCGGGACAAACCTTTACCATGAATCCTACAGGAGGTGTGAATTATACATACAGTTCAGGTAGTGCAACAGTTTCTCCAATGGTTCAAACTAATTATGGTGTGTATAGTGATATTGGTGGTTGTATAAACACTGCAATTAGTACAGTATCAGTTTCTGCAAACGCTATTGCAGTTGGCGGAGTAAATGATTATGTAAACGCTGGCACTGCAATTACCAGTACTTTAGCTGCAAGTAATAAATTAACTTTTGAAGCTTGGGTTTATCCTACTTCATTAACTGGAGTGAAAGCTGTTGGTGGAAATCACGGAACTACTGGCAGTGGTTCAACTCAATTTTGGATAAGAACTAACAATGCAAGTTTTGACTTTGCAGTTTATGGATTGGTTGGAAATGGTTATGTAAGTGCCGGAACGGCCACCTTAAATACATGGCAGCATGTAGCAGGTACTTATGATGGCACAATGCTAAGGTTGTATGTTAATGGAGTTCAAGTAGGAACTAACGCGTACAATTCCGCTAGTGTAGCGGCAAGTGGTAAACAAGTATGGTTTGGACAAAATGGATTTAATGAAGAATTTAATGGATCTATTGATGAAGTTCGAATTTGGAACAGAGCATTATGCGCTGAAGAGATTCAAAATAATATGAATGCTGAGCTTCAAATGCCTCAAACAAACTTAATTGGATATTATAAATTTAATGAGAGTTTCTCCGGAGGAAATAATACTACTTTTTCTACGACTATAGATGCTTCAGGATTTAATAGTCCGGCTACTTTCACGAATATAGCCTTAACAGGAACAGTGTCAAACTGGATTTCTCCGGGCGGCGTTGTAAGTGGATCAAATTCTCCTGTATTTTTACCTTTAGCTATATCAGGTCAATCCTTGTTTTGCGGTACAGGTGGAGGCTCATCAACACTAACGGCTTCAGGTAACGTAACTACTTATACTTGGGTTGCTGGCCCAACCACAGCTAGTTATGCTGTTAGCCCAACGGTTACCACTACTTATTCTGTATCAGGTACTAATAGCGTAGGTTGTTTATCAAATTTGTCAATGATTACAATTACAGTTGCTCCAAATCCTACAGTAACTTCAATGGCTAGTCCTACTGCAATTTGTGTGGGCGAGAGTTCAACATTAACAGCTAACGGTGCTAATACTTATTCATGGAATACCGGCGCAACTTCTTCAAGTGTGGTTGTGAACCCAACCGCCACTGTTGTTTATACCGTGATTGGAACAAATACTACGGGTTGCACAAACTCGAACACATTAAGTCTTACCGTAAATTTATGTACTTCCATCAATCAAATTGGAGCAAAAAATGCGGAAACTAAATTGTATCCTAATCCAACTGTAGGAAGTTTTGTTTTAGAATTGGCTGCAAATACTAATGTTGATATTTATGAAATCACCGGTAAAGTAATTTATACAAACTTCTTACAAGAAGGAAGTTATAAAATAGATTTATCCGATTTTGCAAATGGAATTTATTTTGTTCAACTCAAACAAGATAATAGTGTGAAAACACTCAAATTAATAAAAGAGTAAATTGTTTCTGATTGGTTTTAAAAAATCCCACTTGAAAGAGTGGGATTTTTTTTTGTTTCCCTTAATCATTAGTGATTTGTTCCTGATTGACTCTCACTTTAAGTGAGGCACTTATGATGAAACCTCAATACTTAAGAGTGTAACTATTTGCGAATAAGCGTAAAACGATCGTTTACACCTCCCCTTTTTACGGTATTGATAAAAAAGACAAATATCTTCAATTTTGTAATGTTAACTTACAGTCTTTACATATGAATCGTGTCTTATTCTTTTTGTCTTTTTCAATTTCTCTTACAATGATTTCCCAAAATGCTATCTTAAAGGGAAAAGTTTCTAGCAAAGAGAACAATGGGGAAATGCCTTTTGTGGCTGTTGTATTAAATGAAAAACAAATGATCTACACAGATTCGAAAGGGAATTATACTTTCACGAAATTACCTGCAGGCAAACACAATCTTGTTTTTCAGATATTAGGTTACGATAAATTTGAACAAGAGATTAATATACAAACAGACAGTGAGTTGGTGACCCTGCCGGTAATACAATTACTTCCAAGTTCTATTCAAATTGCTGAGGTTATAGTAAATATTCCCAACACAAGTTATTCTTCAAAATTCGAAGGCTCTAATATTGTGGTGAGCTCCAAAGAAATTGAATTAACTAAACCCATAGGAACGGAAGAAGTGTTAAAAAAAGTATCGGGTGTGAATGTTTCAGGTGATATGGGAATTTCAAACAGATTGAACGTTGGGATACGCGGATCTTATCCAAGAAGAGCTGCAAATATTCTTTTAATGGAAGACGGAACCCCAATTGCTCCTGCGCCTTATTTAGGGCCGGAAGCTTATTATAATCCTCCAAGTGACAGACTTGATGGTATTGAAATTTTGAAGGGAGCTGATATTTTAATGTACGGCTCAAATACTATGTATGGTGCAATTAATTACATCACAAAAAAGCCTCCGGTAAAACCAACATTAGGTTTAAATATTACTGCCGGAGAAAATGGGTACCATTCTGAATATCTTACCTATGGTGGAACCTGGAATAAATTAGGAGCTGAACTACAGGTTCTGAATAAAAGTATTGACGGGTTTCAGGATAATTCATCTTCCGATATCTTTAATACCAGTTTGAAGCTTTACTCCGAGCTTTCAAAGAAGTCTTCCTTTTACGTGAAACTGAATTATCATCAGGAGAATTCAAAGGCCAGTTATAGTGCGCTTACACCTTTTTCTTATAAGAAAGACCCTCGTCAAAATCCATTTGATGCTGATGATCTTTTAACAAAAAGATATGCCGTTGATCTTATTCATAATTATCAAATCTCAGATAACATGATTTTATCATCAAAAGTATATGCTTCACAGTTTCAGCGCGATTGGTGGAGGCAGGAAAACACGGTTATCTCAGCCTCATTAGCTACTAATTATCTGAAAGAAGATATCATTAGTAATCGCTTTACTTATCTGAATGGCGCTACTTTTGGTCCCGACGATTATATTCGTGTAGGTAAGATCGCCAATGGAAAGGAAAGTGCGCTTGCACGCAATCGTATATTTAAATTCGGTGGTGTACAAGAGACATTTAAATACAACATTGAAAAAAATTCATTTAAAATGAATCTGGAAGTGGTTGCAAAGATCCATGCTGAAGGCTTCAATAATATGGAGATCAAGAATGATTCCTCTCGTTTTGCCCGAAGTGGTACTATTGTGAAGGATCAGTACTTTGAATTGTATTCTTATTCCGGTGTCATTAAAGATAAATTTTCGTACGGAAGAGTGTATTTTACTCCGTATTTGCGATATGAAACCGTTGAAATGCGTTCGTTTGATAAGCTAGCTATTTCAAAGATGCCGGCAAATAATGGTGATAGAAATTACGGAAGTTTATATACCAACTACAGCAGTTTGATCCCGGGCGCCTCTGTAGTGTTTAATTTCATGAAAAATGAAAAGAATGACTTGTCACTTTATACCGGTATTTATAAAGGATACACAGCTCCAACGGCTGAAGTTGGTTTTTTAAATGTAGAAGATGGAAAGGTATCTGCAGTAACGGCCAACAAACCTGCCAATCGTACTCCTGAAACAAGTATTAATTATGAAATAGGATTACGTGGTGAAATTTACAAAAGCCTGTTGGGAACTCAGCTAACTTATTTTAATAACAATATTCAGAATTTTTACTCAGCCGGTAGGAACGAAGCGTTTCAAACTTTAGGTGCTGTGAATATTTCAGGAATTGAATCAACTGTATTATTGAATCTACACAAATTATTGAATACCGAAAAACACAGTCTGGTACTTAGTTTCAGCGGTACTTATATGCAAGGAAAGGTACTAAGCGGAAAATTGAGTGATTCTGATGTATTGAAGGCCAAGCACACATCTCAAACAAAAGAAGAATTGATCAGTAAAATAAATGCAGAGCGAGAAGGATACCATGTGTATTTTGCCGGTTTAGGAGGTAAAGACAGTTTAGTGAATGGATCTCTTTCGGTATCTGATTTTTCAAAGATCAAAAGACTTGATATTGATTTTGGTGATGGAAAGATCGCGAACAATTCAATCCCTTATCTCCCACCTTACATCCTTAACGTAGGTTTTTCATATGGCTTTAAAGGAATCAGCATTGGAGCTAACGTGAACTTTGTTGCCAAACAATTTACTGATTATTTAAATTTCAATAATGAAACAGCCGAAGGAGCCATAGGAAGTTTAGATTCATTTAAAACAATTGACGCAAATCTGGCCTATTCGTTTGAAGGAAGCAAAAATAAATATCTCAAAGGATTTACTTTATTTATTGCAGGAAAAAACATAACCAATGAAGTTTATAAGGCATCCCGTCTCCACCGATTATCTTCAGGCATTATGCCCGGAGGATTCAGACAGATGAATGCTGGATTAAAATTCCGATTCTAATTAACCTAATACAAACTTCAGGTCTTCTAAAAGGTCTTCAATGTCTTCAACACCAACACTTAGTCGTAATAGATTATCTACCACTCCAGCTTTTTCTCTTTCTGCTTTTGGAATGGCAGCATGTGTCATGGTTGCAGGATGATTGATTAAAGATTCAACTCCACCTAAACTCTCTGCTAATGAAAATACTTTGAATGAGGAAGCAATTTTAAAAGTGTCTTCTAAACTTGCATTTTTTAACACAATAGAAATCATTCCTCCAAAATCCTTCATTTGTTTTTTAGCAATATCGTGATTAGGATGATCGGTAAAACCGGGCCAGTAAATTTTTTCAATTTTTGGGTGTGATTTTAAATATTCTGCAATTTTTTTTCCATTAAAACAATGTCTTTCCATTCGAAGATGTAAAGTTTTAATTCCACGCATCACTAAGAAGCAATCCATAGGTCCGGGATTAGCGCCACAGCTGTTTAAAATAAAATACAATTGCTCGTGTAATTTATCATCGTTGGTGATTAATGCACCCATCACTACATCACTATGTCCGCCTAAATATTTGGTAACGGAATGCATTACTATATCAGCGCCTAGTGCCAACGGATTTTGCAAGTATGGCGAAGCAAAAGTATTATCAACCGCTAAAATTAAGTTATTGGCTTTTGCAATTTTTGCACAGGCTGCAATATCAATAATTTGCATGGTTGGATTGGTTGGCGTTTCCGCCCAAATTAATTTGGTATTTTTATTGATGTATTTATTAATATTATTTGCGTCGGTTAAGTTGATAAAATGAAATTTTATACCATAATTCTCAAATATTTTGGTAAACATACGGTAAGAGCCTCCGTATAAATCATCGCCTGTTATCACCTCATCACCGGGACGCAGCAATTTCATTACAGCGTCGGTAGCGCCCATGCCACTGCTAAAGCAGATGCAGTGCTTGCCGTTTTCAAGGGCAGCAATATTTTTTTGTAATGCTTCTCGGGTAGGGTTTTTTCCACGTGCGTATCCATATCCTTTGTTTTTTCCTGGAGATTCCTGCACGTAGGTACTTGTTTGAAAAATTGGTGTCATGATAGCTCCGGTAGAAGGGTCAGGGTCGGCACCGGCATGAATAGCTTTGGTGCCAAATTTTTTATTGCTAAAGTCTGTCATATTATTTAAAAATTTCGTTTAAGGTGAATGTTTCTTTTTTGCGTACACCTCTTTCAGTTTTTTCAAGTGATGCGCATTCTATTGTTGGATCGTGTTCAAAAAATAAAAACCAATTATTGTTTACTGCTGTATTTAAAATTTCTTGTTTTTCTTTCAATGTTTCTAATGGTCTCATATCATAGGCCATCACATAAGGTAAAGGTAAATGTCCAACACTAGGAATCAAATCAGCCATGTACAACATGGAGTTACCGTTAGTTGTAATTAAAGGTAACATCATGGCTTCTGTATGACCATTCACTTCAATAAATTTTAATCCCGGAATTAATTCAGTAGTAGAATCAATAAACTTCAGATGACCGCTTTCTTGAATAGGTAATATGTTCTCCTTCAGAAAACTTGCTTTTTCTCTTAAATTTGGATGTATTGCCCAGTTCCAGTGTTTTTCATTGGAGTAATAAGTAGCGTTTTTAAAAGCCAATTCTAATTTACTTCTGTCGGCGTTGTACTGAATACTTCCTCCACAGTGATCAAAATGTAAATGAGTAAGTATTACATCTGTTACATCATCATAACTATATCCTTTTGACTTTAATGATTTTTCTAAGGAGTCATCACCATGCAAATAGTAATAATTAAAAAATTTATCATCTTGCTTATTTCCCATACCGTTATCCACTAAAATTAATCGTTTACCATCTTCTATTAATAAACAACGAGTGGCCCAACTGCACATATTGTTTTCATCGGCTGGATTTAATTTGTTCCAAATACTTTTTGGTACAACGCCAAACATTGCGCCTCCGTCTAATTTAAAGTGTCCGGCATTAACTGCGTGTAATTTCATTCTGAAAAATTGTTTACAAAGAAACCAAATTTTATAAAAATAAAAAACCCGCTTTGATAACAAAGCGGGTTTTGTTTAAAAGCTTTTCACTTAATGTGATTTGATAATCTTTTTAGTGATTTTTTCATTTTGTCCATTCGATATTTCAACAAAATATACGCCATCTGATTTTGTACTTAAATCGATATCAAATACTTGATTAAGAACATCATTATAAGCGGCATAAGAAATCTCTTGACCTAAATAATTCATCACTCTAATTTTAATATTTTGAGGCTTTGGTAAAGTGAATACCAAACTCATCTTCCCTTCCGTTGGATTTGGCATAGCCGTTATATTAGTAGCAAAGGTTGATTCTTCTTTAACTCCAACAATAGGTCGGCAGGTGATTTGTGCAAAAATGGCCAGTTGAACTTTGGCATTGCGATAGTATCTCATCGTTCTCCAGTTATTCGCGGCCAATAATACCCATGCGCTTGAGTCATTTGCGCTTGTGGTTTTAGTGTTTGTGAAAATACGGATTGAATCTCCGGGACTTGTCCAAGGAGTTTGCACTGAACCAAAAAATCCACTGGTTGGAACAATTACTGGTGCCGTAAAATTAACGCTCCAAGGAATTATTCTGCTATTTGCATAAATAACATTAGGATTACCTGCATATTGTACTTGATTAGTTTTACTTGCTGATGCAGCAATGGCTCCTAAACTATCGCTGTATTGACCTAACATTGCACCTGGACCATTTTGTGGTGTACCTCCATAAACTCTAAAGAATATTTGTGTATTAGATGTTGTCGGAGTAGATTTTGTTGCTAAACTATCAAATAATACCAATAAACTATTCACTTGTGGTAAAGGGGTGTCGCTATATGTGTTTTGAGGATAAAATTGAGCAAATTCACGATCTCCAAAACAATTTGTTCCACTTAAAAATCCGGTATAGTTTGGAACCTGACATGCAGTAACGAAACTGCTACTTGGTGCAGCATAAGTTGTTAATGTGTCAATATTTCTTAAACCACCTAAAGTATCTAAACAAACCGGCTGTTTAGGACAAGTGGTTACATTACTGATTGCCATAGTGTAACTGGAAGTACCGGCAGTATTTGTTGCGACTAAAGTTAAAGTATAATTTCCCGGACCTGGTAATGTGATGGCCGGACTTGGCGCATTTTGATTTGGGCTAAAAGAACCTCCCGGGAAAATAGTCCAAGTATAATTGGGAACAGGTCCACCTATAGAAGTATTGCTTGGGCTAAATATTGACCCTACACAGGGTTGCTTATTGATTGTAAATTGAGCTACCGCAGGGCCTGGAGCTACCGTACCTCCGGTAGTGCACAGACCGTGAGTTCCTAATAAATTACGGTGTGTACCCTGACTCATGGCTGTTTGAATACGAGCTGTTTGATCAGGTGTAAACATGTACATACAATCGTCATCGGAATAATCCATGTAATTCATAAACATTCTACCATTGGGACTTTGACCGGCACCACATTCATTCACCAAATAAGGATAAGTTTTACAAGCCCCGCTGCTTGTAGGTGATTTATGCCAAGGTGTGTCATTACAAAAATCAGTTAAACAATTTCCATCGCCCCACATGTGGCGTAAACCTAACCAGTGTCCGGCTTCATGCGCCATTACACTTCCTTTATCATAGGTTGCCCAAAGCGTACCGGTTTGATTTCCGAAAATTTTAGCATAACACCAAACACCATCTGAAGTATTAGTACCAACAAATCCACCGGGGATTCCGGTTAAACTTGTTCCTGATGGAAAAGTAGCGTAGCCTAATAATCCCGTGTCAGTTGCTTTAGCGGAAATCCAAATATTGAAATATTTTGTAGGGTCCCAAATAGTAGCAGGCTTTACAGTATTATTGATAAAATTCATAATTGCATTGGAAGATCCTAATGTTGCAGGATCGGTCCAACTATTGCCATTCACGTCTATTCTTTCAATGCCCGGTTCTGTTAAAGGAGTCCCGGTAGGATCGCTAACAGCTAAACAAAACTGAACACCTGTATTTGAAACTAAAGGTTGGAATGGAGCAGGAATGCTTGAAAAAGTAACATTGACATTTGTATTACCGGTACCATTGAAAGCATTGTTAAGTGCGGTAATTTGAGAAGCAACTTGCGCTTGAGAAATATTCGGATAAGTTCCAACCGCTTCACCGGCATGCAAAATGTGTACAATTACAGGGATGGTGTAATTCACCATTTGTGCCTTTCCCTGATACATTTTGGTTTTGAATTTTTCTACTTCGGCATTAAACCATGCGTCGTATTCAGCTGATGGAATTTTAGTACCACAAACAGGTTCTTCGCTATATTTTGGTTCAACATTTTGTGAAATTGAAAAAAGCGATAAAAGACAGAATATTAAAAGTAAATTTAATTTATTCATAGGTTATTGGTTTTTAGCAAATTTAATTTAAAAAGCGTTATTAAAGTCACAATCTACTCATTATGTTGCAACATTTAATCACTAGTACGTTGTTCAAACTAAATAAGTTGGTAATAATCGTATTATGGTAAATTATTTCAATAAAGTACCAGTATTTTAAAAGTCAAATGCATAAGACACGTCTAAATGTCACTTAATCAATGTTTTGCGTTAATTGTTGACTTTAGCTAATTTGGCAAATTTAAGAAGCAGACTTTTTATTCCGGTTTGATCAAACTGAATAATGGCTTTTGTTTCCGGCCATACACCTTCCAAAGATTTAATTGTTCCTGTTCCGAATTTTTCATGCTGCACTAAATCGTTTACCTGAAGCAGTTTGTTGGAAGAAGAATCAGCTTTTATAGCAGATTGACTGGATATTTTTTTTAGATTTTTCTTAGGTCCTGAGATAAATTTAATTTTATTGTGGTTTAAATTTTCATTTTTAGATAAATCGTTTAAGTCGTTTTTTTGATAATTTTTGCGAAAGGATTCAAAAAGGTCATTATTGAAGGAATGTGGTGTTTCAATTTCTTCATATTCTAAAAATGCGCCATCAATTTCTTCAATGAAACGGCTGGGTTCGCAATAAATTAAATTTCCGAAGCGGTATCTCGTGCCGGCATAACTGATGGTTGCTTGTTTCTCAGCTCGTGTGAGCGCTACATAAAAAAGTCGCCTCTCTTCTTCTAAGTCAACTCGGTTATTAATAGATAATTGAGAAGGAAATAAATTTTCTTCCAATCCAACAATGTAAACAAATTTAAATTCCAAACCTTTAGCGGCATGCACGGTCATTAAACTAACTCGGTCTGTATTAGAATCATCGTCAGCGTTTTTATCGGCATCCGTTAATAAACTAATTTCCTGCATAAATTCATTTAAAGTACGAATGTTAGATTCCACCTTTTTATCGTTAAACAACATGGTTTCCTCCTTTTCGGGGAATTCTAAATCCGTTTCTTTTTTAACTTCTTCGTCCTGTGGAGTTCGTTCTTGTTGTGTAAAATCCTTAATTCCATTTAATAATTCCTGTACGTTTTCATACCTACTAGTCCCTTCGGGCGTTTTATCGGCATATAATTCTCTGATAATTCCACTGTTTACGGCAATGTGATTAGCAATTTCGAATGCATCTTTAACAGGAATAGCAAGCGAGTACGATTTTATTTGTGCTACAAAATCTCCGATCTTAGCTAATATTCCGGCATTAATACCTAAGTTAAAATCACGTATTTGAGTTAATACCTCAAACATACTCAGATTATTTTCAGACGCGGCAACACTTACTTTATCTAATGTGGAGTTACCTATTCCTCTGGCAGGATAATTAATTATTCGCCTTAAACTTTCATCGTTTTTATTATTTAAAGCTAAATTATAATAAGCTAAAACATCTTTAATTTCTTTACGTTGATAAAAGCTGGTTCCCCCATAAATCCGATAGGCAATATTGAGTCTTCTCAACGATTCTTCAAACGAACGTGATTGGGCATTGGTACGATATAAAATGGCAAAGTCTTTATTATTGGCTTTATTTTCAGTTTTTGTAGACGCAATTAGTCTGGCAATTTTTTGTCCTTCTTCATTATCGGTTTGTGCTTTTACCACCAGAATTTTTGTACCCTCTTCATTTTCCGTAAACACTTTTTTTTCGAATTGATCTTTATTATTCGAAATTATTTTATTAGCAGCTTCAACTATTGTTTTTGTGCTGCGGTAATTTTGTTCGAGTTTAAATGTTTTTAAATCCGGATAGTCTTTTTCGAAGTTCAAAATATTTTGAATATTAGCTCCTCTGAAAGCATAAATACTTTGTGCGTCATCGCCAACCACACAAATATTTTGAAACCGAGCAGCTAATTGTTTTATAATTACATATTGTGAGAAATTCGTATCCTGATACTCATCCAACAAAATATATCTAAACTTATTTTGATATTTTAATAGCACATCCGGAAAATCTCGCAACAAAATATTGGTTTGATACAGTAAATCATCAAAATCCATGGCTGCCGATTTAAAATTTCGCTTTTGGTATTCAATAAACACTTTTCCTAAAAAGGGTTTTCGGCTACTCACATCTTCAGCTTGAGTGATTGGGTTGTTAGCATATTGATGTGCTGATATTAATTTATTTTTAGCATCACTTATCCGATGTAAAACCAAAGAAGGTTTGTAAATTTTCTCATCTAAATTCATTTGCTTTAGAATAGCCTTAATTACACTTTTACAATCGTCGGTATCATAAATAGTGAAATTTGCCGGATAGCCTATTTTTGAAGACTCTATGCGTAGCATTTTAGCAAATATGCTATGAAAGGTACCCATCCATAAATTTTTGGCTTCAGATTGACCAACAATTTTTGCAATTCTATTCTTCATTTCGCGTGCAGCCTTATTCGTAAAAGTTAAAGCTAGTATATTGAATGGATCAACCCCTTTTTCCAAAAGGTATGCTATTCGATAAGTTAATACTCGAGTTTTACCTGAGCCTGCTCCGGCTATAATCATTACAGGTCCGTCACTTGCCATGGCAGCAGCTCTTTGGGCAGGGTTTAATTCATCCAGATAATGCGACATAAAGAGCCTTAAAATTAGCTCAAATTAAAAATCAAAAAGGCAAAAACTATGAACAGGCTAAAATCTTTAAACGTTAGGACCTTTCTTTCACTCATTCATGTATGTTATTTACTAATTAACTTGTCACTTTTAAACATATAATGCTGTAAATGAGTACCTTTGTTTAGTCACTTTTCTTTATGAACGTTTAATATAAGGGAAGAGTGGTTAAATAAATTGAATAACGGCATTGGGTAAATTGTGTGAATTGCCCATATTTTGAACCATAATATCTGTACTAGTGTAAATTGTTTGTGTGTAAAGCGTGGGTTTAGCTCCCACGCTTTATTTTTTAATTTAGGTTAATTTAACCACAACGGGCACGTGCATTTTGCTATTTTTGCCTTTTCTGAAACACATAATTATCATATTATTAATTCTATTTGCTTTTACCGGTTGCGACAGGTATAACAAGCTTCTAAAAAGTACCGATTACGAGTTAAAGTTAACTAAAGCTAAAGAGTACTATGATAAGGGCTCTTATATAAAGTCATCCCAATTGTATGAAGAACTAATTCCGGTAGTAAAAGGTACTGAGCGAGCAGAGGAAGTTTATTATTATTACACCTGGAGCGAGTATTATTTAGGCGATTATTTAATCAGTCAATATCATTTTAAGAATTTCACTCGGCAGTTTCCCGCTAGCACTAAGGCAGAGGAGTGTTATTACATGAATGCCTATTGTTACTATTTAACCTCAGCTAATTACAAACTCGATCAAACAACTACCAAAAATGCAATTAAGGAATATCAATCATTCATTGATGCTTACCCGGAAAGTGCTCGGATAGATACCAGTAATATTTTGATTGATAAACTGAGGGAAAAATTAGAGCGAAAAGATTATGAAATTGTTAAGCAGTACTACAAATTGGATGAATGGAAAGCGGCCATAGTTTCTACTCAGGGATTTATAAAAGAATATCCTAGCGGAAAATATACCGAAGAAATGTATTTTATGATGATAAATTCATACTTTTTGCTGGCTCAGAAGAGTATTCCTCAGAAAAAGGCAGAAAGATTGGATGGAGCTATAGAAAATTATCTGAAATTTGCAGATCTTTTCCCCAAAAGTTCGTATCTTAGTCGCGCCGAATCAATTTATGCAGATTGCAGAAAATTGAGAGATAAAATTAATTAATATGGATTTTAAGAAAACTAATGCAGAACAGAGTATCGCAACTCGCGATATCAGAAGATTTGATGGTCAAACCGGGAATGTTTATGAAGCGGTTGCTATTATGAGCAAGAGAGCCAATCAAATTAGTTCAGAAATAAAAGAAGAACTTTCCGGAAAATTACAGGAATTTAGCAGTCATACTGATAATTTAGAGGAGGTTTTTGAAAATAGAGAACAAATTGAAATTTCAAAGCATTATGAGAAATTGCCAAAACCTTCACTTATTTCAATTCAGGAGTTTTTGGAAGAGAAGATTTATTATCGGAACCCAACTAAAGAAACGGAATAAAAATTAATCCTCTTTGAATAGGGCAGTGGGCTTTGGCTTTACTGCCTTTTTCGTTTAAAGATGTTAACGGGTAAAAAAATATTATTAGGGGTAACCGGTGGAATTGCCGCATACAAATGCGCTCACCTTGTTCGATTGCTTAAAAAACAAAATGCAGAGGTTAGAGTGATTATCACTAAAAGCGCTTCTGATTTTGTAACCGCCAAAACACTTTCCGTTTTAAGTGGCCATGAAGTTATATCTGATTTTTACAGCTCTATTAATGTTTGGAACAATCACGTGGCTTTGGCAGAATGGGCTGATTTATTATTAATAGCTCCTTTAACTGCAAATTCCCTTGCTAAAATGGCAAATGGCCAATGTGATAATGTTTTATTAGCTACTTATTTATCTTGTCGAAATAAATGCATGGTTGCACCGGCTATGGATTTAGAAATGTACAAACACCCAACTACAATCGAAAACTTAAAAAAATTATCGGTTTATCATGTGGATATTATACCGGCAGAAAGCGGAGCGTTAGCCAGCGGATTAAGTGGTGAAGGGAGAATGGCAGAACCTGAAAATATCGTGAATTCAATTATATATTTTTTTAATAAGGGACTTCCTTTGCATAAAAAAAATATTTTAATAAATGCAGGTCCCACTTATGAGGCTATTGATCCGGTTCGTTTTATAGGGAACAGAAGTAGTGGTAAAATGGGTATAGCTATTGCCGAAGAATGTGCGAAACTTGGTGCACAGGTTACTTTGGTAATAGGGCCTTCACCTCATCGTCCTGTAAACTCTTCCATCCAAGTTCAGGAAATCGAAAATTCAGAGCAAATGCATTTACATTGCGTTAAAGCTTTTAAAAATTGCGATATCGCCATTTGCACTGCCGCTGTTTCAGATTACAAACCTGCAAAAATTGAAAACAAAAAAATAAAAAAATCGGGGAAAAATATCGAATTGAAACTTAACCAAACTGTTGACGTTATTAAAGCCTTAGGGGATATAAAAAACAAAAAACAGATTTTGGTTGGATTTGCATTAGAAACCGAAAATTTGCATGTTAATGCAAAGAAGAAATTAAAGGAAAAAAATCTAGATTTTATTGTAGCTAATGAAGCCGGTGGTGAAGGAGGATTTGGGTCTGATTTGAATCAGGTTAGCATCATTGATAAACACAATAAAATCACTAATTTTGAGTTAAAGTCAAAACAGCAAGTAGCCAGTGATATATTAGACTACCTAATTAAAAATCTAATTTGAAAAAAGTAATTGTCATAATTCTAGTAATGTTATTTGCTGTTTGTATTCAGGCACAGGAATTAAATTGTAACATTACCATAAACACCGATCAGATTCAAGGTACGGCTGAAAAACAAATTTTTGAACAATTAAGAAAATCTGTATTTGAATTTATGAATAACACTAAATGGACTAGTGATATTTTTACCGCACAAGAAAAAATTGATTGTTCAATTTTAATTATTATAAAACAAAAAGTAAGTAACGAAGATTATTCTGCATCTATACAGGTTCAAAGTACCCGGCCGGTATTTAAAAGTTCATACCGTACACCGGTTTTTAATATGGAAGACGAAAATTTTGAATTTCGTTTTCAGCAGTTTACAACCCTTGATTTTAATATTAATAGTTTTCAAAATAATTTAACGCAGGTATTGGCTTTTTATGCCTACGTGATTTTAGCAGTTGATTATGATACTTTTTCTTCCCTTGGAGGAACACCCTATTGGCAAAAAGCACAAACCATTGTAAACAATGCACAATCAGCGAATGAAAAAGGATGGAGAAGTAATGATGGAAATAAAAATCGGTATTGGTTAATTGAAAATACTTTGCAACCTGTTTTTCAAGGTATACGAGATTGCATGTTTCAATATTGTTATTTAGGTTTGGATATCATGCATGAAAAAACAGAAGAAGGAAGAGCAAATATTTTAAAAGCATTGGATTTATTAAAGCCTGTATATCAAGCTCGTCCTGCCTCATTTAATATGCAATTATTTTTTAATGCAAAAACCGATGAATTGGTAAATATTTTCAAGGGCGCACAACCCGATGAAAAAGAAAAGGCCAGAGATGTGCTCATGACGGTAGACCCTGCGAACACAACAAAATATCTCAAAATAGCCGGTTAATTGCCTGTTTTTGCACCGATTTGCGAATTTTAACACCATTTTTATACTCTAAAAAATAAATAAAACTATCTTTATATAAATAAAAATTTAAAACATGAAAAAAACATTATTTACCATAGCTTTTGTGTCGTTATTTGCAATTGCTGCTAATGCCCAAGACAGTAAGACTAAAAAAGATTCTAAACCTAAAACTGAAAAGGCTCCCGTATCAACAGATGCAGCTGCTCCGGCAGTAAATGCTGACGGAACTTTAGTAACGGAAACTGCAACTGAAGTAAAAAAAGAAGAAACAACGCCAACTACTAAAAAATCAAGAATGGCCATCAACCAAAAAGGAACGCCGGCCAGTTCAAAAAATACCACTAAGGAAGATAAGGCTGCCACAGGCAATCCGAAATAATTTTTAATAGGAATAAAAAAAGCCCGAATTTTTATTCGGGCTTTTTTGTTAATGTAATAACTAGTAATCGGATAATTAATGTATAATTTTATTTTTTTCCGATAAAATTTTCTCAATATACTGATGTGTTGGCAATAAAGAATTTTGAATTCTTTTTGCGTAATGAATACTATCTAAAATCTCACATTGCTTTTCTTCTATTATCTCTTTTTGTTTTTTTGTCACTTTTAGAGTTCGGAAAATATAAAAAGAAACAATTATAACAAGTAATAAGCCAAAGGCAATAGCGAATATTATTATTTTTTGAACTCTATTTTTTTCTTCAGATAATAATCGTTCTTTTTCTTGTTCTTTCAACAATAAAGCCTCTTTTTTTTCAAATTCGTAATTAATTTGACTCCGAATTAAAAGTTTATTATTCTTTTCATTATTAATTATGCTACTATAAGTTAATCCTAATCTATAATTTTCCATTGATGATTTAAAGTCGCCCAATATCGAATCAATTTTGTACTTGTTTGTAGTGGAGGAAACAATTAATGAAGGAGCCATAAGATTTAAAGCAATTTGCAAAGAACTATCAGCATAAGCTTTAGCCAACTTAATATTTAATACGTTTTTTCTATTATGTAGATATTTTTTTATATACAGCAAACTTAATTTAGACATGCAATTTGAAATTTGACCCTTATCTCCAAGGTTACGATACTTTTGTAGGGCCATATTAAATAATTCATTTGATTCAGAATAATTTTCGATGTCGGTTAATATTGATGCTATGTTAACATAAGATCCAGCAATTCCATAATTATCCTTTAATTTTTCTTTTAAGGCGAGGCTTTTTCTGTGATAATATAGTGCTGTATTATTATCCCCTTTTTTATCATATTCTAACGCAATATTATTATAGATATAGGCTATTATTCGTTCGCTATTTATTTCCTTAGCTACAATTAGTGCTTTTTGAAAGTACTCAATTGCTTTTTCATCATTTGTGGTTTGATAGAGGTGCGCTATATTATTCAATACCGTTGCAATTAGGTTTTTATTTTCAATTTTCTCATAATGTTTCAAACATTTATGCCAATTGGCTAATGCCTCCGGTATATTACCTTTTTGAAATTGAAGATAAGCCAGATTCATTATGTTTTCAATGTGAAAATTTATGTCGCCGCAATCAATGGAATAAATGCAAGCTTCTTGAAAATACTTAATTGCCGCGTCATAATTACTTTTATTACCTTCATGAAAGCCGATATTCGCAAAAGCCGTTGATAATATTTTTTTATTGCCCGTAAGTTTACTTATACGTATCACTTTTTGATAATAATGAAGAACTTCTTCTGATTTCCCTTCTTCTTCACCAACATAAGCTAGCTGTAGAAGTGTATTTGCTAATCCGTCAGGATTCTCTGCCTGTGACATTAATTTGCAGGTATTTTGAAAATATTTTTCGGTTTTTTCCAATTCGCCCATTTTTTTAGATAAAACGCCTAATCGGTATTCAGCAGCAGCTAATCCAATTTTTGCATTTTTGGATATACTAGAAACATTGTTTTCTTTCAATTGGAGAGCGATATTTTTGGCGCTCAAAATATTATTTTTGGCTTGTACGAATGTAGTATCGGTATCTGAGATTAATAATAGCAATTTCATTTTGATACTATCTTGAGAAGAAGCTTTCAATATCTTAATTAAAGAATCTTCATTTTGACAAAAAACGAATTGGCTTGAAAAAACCAAGTAAAATACGATTATGATTAACTTTAAGAAATTAAATTGCATGGATAGAATTTCAAGAAATTAAATTTATGGTAATAACTCTTCTTTGATGAAATTCGCTTAAAATGAAATTTATGATACTGAAAAAGGACATCATTCAGAGAAACAGTATGCATCAAGATTTTTTGCGTTGATTTAATTCGTCGCGAATTTTAGAAGCCATTTCATATTGTTCTTCATCCAATGCTGTTTTTAGCATGTTTTTCAATTCTTCTGTACTTTTATCTTTGTAAGAATCTGTACCTGATAAAGAAACTTCGCCTTCAGTTGTTTTTTCACTAATTTCTTCATCACTCAATGGAGGGGTAGATTCATCATCTAACACAATTCCGGCATTCTTTAAAATAAACTCGTGTGTAAAAATCGGACAATTAAAACGAACAGCCAAGGCAATAGCATCACTGGTTCTTGCATCAATTTCAACATCTTTTGTTCCGTCATTACACATCAATTTGGCATAAAATATTCCTTCCACTAAATTGTATATTAATACCTCCGTTACCTGAATATTGAAAGTTTCAGCAAATGATTTAAATAGATCGTGGGTTAGTGGTCGGCTAGGGCTCATTTTTTCTAATTCAATGGCAATAGCCTGCGCTTCAAACCCACCTATTATAATTGGTAATCGTCTGCTACCCGCACTCTCACCCAAAACGAGCGCATAGGCTCCACTTTGCGTTTGACTATACGACAGCCCTACAATTTCCAACCTAACCTTTTTCATTTTCAATATTAAAGATAAGAATAAATAAAATTAATTTTGGCTGGCCTTAAATTTTTTGATTGATTCAGTAAGTTTAGGTAAAATGCTAAAAGCATCACCAACTATTCCATAATCGGCAGATTTAAAGAAAGGTGCTTCCTTATCGTTATTAATTACTACAATGGTTTTGCTACCATTTACTCCGGCTAAATGCTGAATAGCACCCGAAATACCAACGGCAATATATAAATTGGGTCTGATTGCTACGCCGGTTTGTCCCACGTGTTCATGATGTGGTCTCCAATGCATATCGGCTACAGGGCGCGAACAAGCCGTAGTAGCACCTAAGGCGCCCGCTAATTCTTCTACTATTCCCCAATGTTCAGGTCCTTTTAATCCTCTTCCTGCGCTTACTACCAGTTCGGCTTCCGGAAGCGGAATCATTCCTCCTGATTGAATAGCTTTAACTTCTTTGATTTTTATTTTTGCTGTGTAGTTACTTAAGTCAGGGGTGAATTCACTCACGGTTGCTTTATTTTCGCTTGCGGTAACCGGAAAACTATTTGGTAATAAAGAAATAATTTTCACATCGCTATTGATTACATAGGTTGCCACTGCCTTTCCGGAGAATACATTTTTTTTCACTTCAAATGTGTTGCCGTTTACTACAGGCACGTCAACAGCGCCGGCTACTAAACCTGCCTTTAATTTTGCAGATAATCTGGGAGCAACAGCTTTTCCCGTTAAATCAAAAGCGAATATTAAAGCCTTTGCGTTTTCAGCTTTGGCGGCTTGTTCAATAGCTAAACTTAAAGCAATAGAATCGCTATTTAAAATATCATTTTTTACACTAAGTATTTTTGAAGCACCCGCTTTACCAATTTCTTCCAATTGCGCAGCATCGGCATTATTTACAAAAGCTGTAACACTGCTGCCTGTTAATACGGCAATTTTATTGGCGTAATTAATACACTCGAGTGACGCCTTTTTCACTCTTCCTTTATTTATTTCTGCTAATACTAAAATCATAATTTCCTTCGCTTAATTTTTATTAAATCACTTTTGCCTCGGTGTGTAATAATTGAACTAATTCATCAATGTTATCTTCAGTTATCATTTTACAAGTAGTACGGCCTTGACTTAATGTAAATGACTTTATACTAGTTGTAGCGTTGCTTGCAATTGCAGGAATCACTTCCAAAGGTTTAGTACGTGCTGCCATAATTCCTCTCATATTTGGAATACGTTGTTCGGCCATTCCTTTAGCACAACTAACCACTAATGGCGTGGAACACTCAACAATTTGTGTGCCACCTTCTACATCTTGTTCCAAGGTGCAGGTAGAACCATTCATGTCTAATTTTGTTGCTAATGAAACAAAAGGTAAATCCATTTCTCCGGCTATCATCCCGCCTACAGAAGATCCATTATAATTTATGGTTTCTTTACCAACCAAAATCAAATCATATGCATTCGATTTTGCGTAAGCAGCAATATTCTGAGCTACAAATAAGGCATCCGGACTTTCAGCATCAATTCTTACCGCATTATCTGCACCTAATGCCAAACCTTTACGAATAGTAGCTTCACTATCTGCTAATCCAACGTGAATTAAAGTAACTTTTTCGGCCACATTGGCTTCCTTTAATTCTAATGCTTTAACCAAGGCATACCATTCATCGTATGGATTGATTACAAAAGTAACACCGGCACTATTAAATTTAGTGTCACCATCGGTAAATTGAATTTTTGTGGTTGTATCAGGCACATTGCTGATGGCTACAAGTATCTTCATTTGTTAAAAAATTAGGAATGCAAAAATAGCAATTTTATTGAGCTAATAAAACGCTTTTTAGCCTAAAATAGCTTATAGTTAATAACGTATGAATAAAAAAATGCCGGAAAAAATTTACAATAAAAGAAAGATAAAATATTTAGCTGGTGATTGCTATATTTTGTTCTTCTATCATTTTTTTTAAATTTAATAATGCGTATCGCATTCTGCCTAATGCTGTATTAATAGAAACGCCGCTAAACTCTGCAATTTCTTTAAAACTCATATCATAATAGGTACGCATTAAAACAACTTCCCTTTGATCAAGAGGTAGTTTTTGAATTAAGGCCCTTACATTATATTTCGTTTTTTCATCTTGCTGTACAAGCATGTCGGCCGTTTCCTCCGATGAAATGGAGTGAAAAGCAGTTATTTCTTCGCCTTCTTCATTCACGTAAACCGGAGCCGGTGGCATTTTCTTTAAAGCACGATAATGGTCAATAATTAAATTTCGGGCAATTCGTAATACCCAAGGTAAAAATTTACCTTCCTCATTGTATTGCCCCCTTTTAAGGGTTTGTATTACTTTAAAAAAAGTTTCTTGAAAAACATCATTAGCTAATTCTCGGTCTTTAGTCACGCAAATAATGGATGTAAAGATTTTAGTTTTGTGTCTTTCCAACAAAACGGCTAACGATTCTTCTTTTCCTGAGATGTAGAGTTGAACCAACTCTGTATCATTCAATAACTGAATAGACATATTTTTTTACTTGCTTTTAAATTAATAGTGCGGAGATTGCTAGTAAAAGTCTATTCTATAAAAATGATTTTTAGATTGTTTAAGCAAATATAGACCATTTTGCTTAAGTATTGAAATTGAAATGTTAATTTTGGCCTTGTTTTGAGTGAAATGATGAGTTTAATGAGTCAAAAACTACTTAATAATAGCCAATTACAAATTATTGGGCATAAAAAAAGGGTAAGCTACTCTCATCGCACCGCTACAACCACTTACCCTTGCTACGTTCCCGTCCTGGGGGATTCAGCAGGAGCTGGTCGTGAGAGACTTACCCGAGGCAAAATTAACAATAATTTTAATTTTAAGGGAAAAATAAAATAAATTGCATTACTTCACTCCTGATATTTGTAAAACGATATGAATCTATCCATAGTTATCCCCTTATTTAATGAAAAAGAATCTTTGCCGGAGTTGTATGAATGGATAGTAAGGGTAATGCATGAAAATTCTTATTCTTATGAGATTATTTTTATTGATGATGGAAGTAAAGATGAATCATGGGAGGTTATTCGGAATTTGTCAGATAAAAATAAACAGGTTAAAGGAATAAAATTCAGTCGTAATTATGGCAAATCGCCTGCTCTTCAAGTTGGATTTGAAGCTGCACAGGGTGATGTTGTAATAACTATGGATGCCGACTTGCAGGATAGTCCGGATGAAATACCCGGTTTGTACAACATGATTGTTCAAGAAAAATATGATTTGGTAAGTGGATGGAAAAAGAAACGATATGATAATGCATTTACTAAAAATTTACCTTCTAAATTATATAATTGGACAAACCGAAAAATTAGTGGAATAAAGCTGCATGATATGAATTGCGGACTAAAGGCCTATAGAAATAAAGTAATAAAAAGTATTGAGGTTTATGGAGAAATGCATCGCTTCATTCCGGTAATGGCCAAAGCAGCGGGTTTCGATAGAATAGGAGAGAAAGTAGTTAAACATCAGGCCAGAAAATATGGTTATTCCAAATTTGGTTGGAACCGTTTTATTAATGGTTTTTTGGATTTACTAACCATAACATTTCTATCTAAATTCGGAAAAAGACCTATGCACTTTTTTGGTTTGGTAGGCACATTAATTTTTATTTTAGGATTTGGCTTTGCATTTTACTTAGGTGTTTATAAATTGTATTGTTCTTATATGCATATTTCGGCTCGTTTGTTAACTGAACGCCCTTCTTTTTATATTTCGCTTACCTGTATGATGTTGGGCAGCATGATGTTCTTGGCCGGTTTTTTAGGCGAATTAATTCTCAGAAACAGTCCTGTTCGGAATGCTTATTTAAAGGATGAGGTTCTAAATATCACGGAATGAAAGAAGAGGGAAAAACAAGAATCCCGCGCAGTCCTAAATCTCCGGAAGAAGTAGCTAATCTGCACTTGTATAAAAAACTAAAGGAGTATAAAAAAGTTGCATCATTTAAACGCACACGATTTTATAAAGTGTGCAATATTTTTAATGTGATTAGCTTTTTTATTTATGTTGAATTAGTTTTCTGTTTCTTTGGCCCTTGTCATTATCAGAATCATTATTCTAAAAATGTAAAAGCGGAGTATGGAAATACCGAAAAAGGAAACGGCGATTTACTGGTGAATGTTTTTATTACTTCGGTAAATGAAAAATCGTATGAGTTTGTGGTTAAGGAAAAAATAAAACCGCCACCCAAGTTTTCTAAATTTTATGTAGGTAAAGATTTTATTTTGCAAAAAGAATTAAAAGGCGGATTTGAAGGAGGAAGTAGGAATTATCGAATCTATACATCCGGAGGAGTCGTTTTTCTGTCTTGTTTTGTAGGTGTTTTTTCGCTGATTTTATTTTCTTATAATATGAATATGCATTTACATTCTTTAAGGGCCATCACTATAATTAATGCTCTTACCATTTTAGGTTTTGTTATATTTTAGTTTTTAAAGGATGTAACGTTTAAAACTATTCAAGCTTATAAATATTTAAATTAAGCCATTTACCTACATTTAGATTGTGATACGCATTCTGATTATTATTTGTTTTATTTTTTCTGCTTACATAACATTAGCACAAAAAAAATCGGTTAAGGCAACCCGAATTTTATTTGTGTTTGATGCCAGTAACAGTATGAAAAACATGCATCAGAACTTAACACGAATGGAAGGAGCCAAACAATTATTTTTCAAGTTTGTGGATACATTAGCGAAGGATAAAAGTTTTCAGTTTGCATTAAGAATGTATGGCCATACCGTAAAATACCCGCCCGGAAATTGTGGCGATAGTAAATTGGTTGTGCCATTTTCATCCAATAATCTTAATTTAATTAAACAAAAAGTAAAAGAGGCTAAACCAACCGGCATAACTCCTATTGAACACTCCTTAACTCAGGCTGCCAATGATTTTCCGGATAACAAAGCCAATAATATTGTGATTATCATTACCGATGGTATTGAAGAATGTGGTGGAGACCCCTGTAAGGCCCGCCAAAAATTAATGGAAAAAGGAATCATTTTTAAACCATTTATTATTGGAATTGGATTGAGTATTGATCAGATCAAAACTTTTGAATGTGTGGGTACTTATTTTGACTATGATAGTGATGAAACTTTTGGAGACATTACTAAAATAATACAGCAGCAAAAATTAAATAAAACGTCGGCACAAGTAAATTTACTGGATTCAAAATCTTTACCCACTGAAACCGATGTGAACATGACTTTTTATGACGTAAAGACGGGGAAATATAAGTATAATTATATGCACACTTTAAATTATAAAGTATTACCCGATACACTTTACTTAGACGATTTTCCTACATACAAAGTTGTGGTTCATACCATACCACCCGTACAAAGTGAGGAGGCTAAATTAACATCAGGTAAGCATACCATAATTCCGGTTGATGCGCCTCAGGGATATTTTTCGGTAAATCGACCTGCCGGTGTATACAATTATAACGAGAAAGTAAAAGTGGTAGTAAGAAAAAACGGTAGTATGGAAACTATAAATGTTCAACAAATAAATAGTACCGATAAATACATAGTTGGTAAATACGATATTGAAATTCTTACTTTGCCAAGAATCTTAATTAGCGGGAACGAAATTTTACAAAGTGCGCATAAAGTTGTAGACATTCCCAATGCAGGAATGCTTCAAATAAAATGCATTGAAGCCGGGGATGGAGCTATACTTGTGCAAAGGGGGGATGAAAGATTAGAGTGGGTAACTAATTTGGGAACGGCAGGAATCCAAACCTATTATTTACAACCCGGTAATTATGTAGCTGTTTGGCGAGCTAGGTCATTAAAAGGAAGTATTTATACAATCGAAAAGAAATTCAAAATTAATTCAGATGTGCAAACTGTTGTTGAATTTTACAGATAATTCCTTTAACCCATTGCATCGTTTAATGAGGGCATTCTTCCGAATTTAACTAAGGCACCTACATGGGACTTTAAAGCTTTACCAAATGTGTCATTTACAAGATAAGGTACATGGTATTCTTCCGCTGTTTTCTTAACGATATGAGAAATTGCCGGATAATGAATATGACAAATAGTAGGGAACAGGTGGTGTTCAACCTGATAGTTCAAACCGCCCACATACCAAGAAATAAGTTTATTGTTCGGTGAAAAATTAACCGTAGTGTTTAATTGATGAATTGCCCAACTGTTTTCAATAGTGTAATTTGAATCGGGTAAAGGATGGCTAGTTTCTTCAACCGTGTGCGCCAATTGAAATATAACTGTTAAAACAAAGCCGGCAATAAATTGCATAAGTAAAAAACCTAAGATATAAGTAAGCACAGGCATTTTTAAAACAAACAATGGAATAACAAGGATATAGGTGAAATAAAATATTTTACTCAAAATAATTTTAAGTAAAATCATATTTTTCTCTTTTTTAGAAACTTTAGTTACACCCTCTTTGTCGTATTTTACAAATTGCACAAAGTCTTTTAATAATGCCCAATAAATTGTAATAATTCCATAGAAGAAAAAAGCATAAACGGGTTGAAATTTATGATACCATTTTACCTCAGTGTGCGGAGAAAAGCGCATAATGAGTTTATCATCAATGTCATCATCTAAGTGCACAATATTGGTATAAGTATGATGTAAAAAATTGTGTTGTTGTTTCCAATTGTATACCGAACCGCCTAATAAATTTAAACTATGTCCAACCCAATAGTTTACTTTGCTGCTGGATGAATAAGCGCCGTGATTGGCATCATGCATCACGCTCATACCTATACCGGCCATGGCAAAACCCATGATGGTCCACAATCCCATACTGATACCTGTAGATGGATTGAATATTAATAAACATATAAATGGAATATAATAAGCAGCCAATAATACAATGGTTTTAATCACCATCGTATAATCATAATGTTTTGATAAATTATTGGTTCTGAAATATTCATCCACTCGTTTTCTTAAAACAGAGAAGAACTCGCTTCGATCCTTATCAGGATCTACAAAACGTAAAGGCTTAAACTGCATATAAATAGGGCTGTATGCAAAGATACTATTAATTAAGTCTTAAAATATAATGCATGTCTAGTATATCCCACAGGCTTGTTAACTACCTGAAATTTAACATTATGACTTTATTATTTTGTCTATATTTGAATGAATTAAATTTTTTTAGTTATTCAATTAAACCTTTTATTTTAACTGTAGTCTTAACTTCAATAAACAACCTAAAACATATAAAATGAAAACAAAATCAATTTTTTATTCTTTATCTGCTCTTTTACTTGTGGGTACATTAAGCTTTACAAGTTGTAAAAAGAAAAAAGCGTTTAAAAATGAAGACGGTCAATCTTCAGAAGATAACAGAACCATGCAAACTGAAAATGATGCGGCGTTATCTGATATCAACGACGTGATGGCTTCTTCCAGTTTAAAAGGAAAAGGCGCTAACTCTTATGATGCTAAAGGTGTTACCGGGAATGTATGCGGTGCAAGTTTGGACAGCGCTAACGTGGGTAACGGTGTAATTCAAATTAATTTTAACGGCACAACATGTAATAATCGAACAAGAACAGGTTCTGTGCGTTTAACTTTATTGGGATGGCCAAGTGTGAAATGGAAAGATGCCGGTGCAGTTACCAGAATTGAGTTTTTAAACTATAAAGTTACCCGTGCTTCTGATGGTAAGTTTATTGAATTGAACGGAGCACAAAAATACAAGAACGTATCAGGAACAACTTGGTGGGATTTATTGTTCACGCAAGCACACTCTTCAATAGTTTCTGAAGTAGTTGAAGATGGAGGAATTACTGCATCGTTTGATGATGGTAAAACAGCAACATATTATATCAACCGAAGAATAACTTATTCTTGGTTAAGCGGATTACGTTTCCAATGCGTTGCTGAAGGAATTGGTTCTTCTGATGGAATAAGCAGTTTAGAGAATTACGGAAAAACGCGTGAAGGAGATTCATTTACTAGTCAGGTTACAACGCCAATTACTTGGAATACCGATTGTGGATGGTGGGCTCCTGTTGCAGGTGCAGTTACAATTAAAGTGGCTGAAAAGGAATTTGAATTGAAATGTACTTTCGCTGTTGATCAAAGCGGAAATCCGGTTGAAGTAGCTCCAAATACTTGTGCTTATGGTTGGAAAGTAGAATGGAAACATAAAAAGAAAACCAAAAACAAAATCTTTGGGTACAAATAATAAAAAGAACTTTAAATTAAATGGGACAGAATTATCTGTCCCTTTTTTTTGTGCCTTTTCGCAAATAATTCTTTTTGTTTTTTGCAAAAACTACAAAACACTTAATGTTATATAAGAAAAAATAATAAAACATTGCTATTCATTCCAAACATAGAAGTATAAATTTTTGATTTTTGAAAATCCAGACTTCTCCTTTGCAATTTCCTTTTATTTATCACCGTCCATCTATAATACTTTTATCAAAAATTAAAGTATTATGAAAATCAACATTTATTTAATCATGGCTATTTCAATCATGGCCTGCAAAAAACAAAATCAAACAGGTGCTCAAGTAGAAGAAAGTAAATACACTTGTTTTTGTAAAACCAAAACAGAAGCCATTGACCATTGCGGTAAAGATTCAGTTACGGCATCACTGGACATTTACGCTACAAGTCCGAATGAGGCACTTACTAATTGTAGGGCGAATGAAATGTCGGCAAAAGACGATTATACCATAACCACTCGAACTTGTGAACTACATTAGTAGGTATATATTATAAAATCACAGGAGTCTAAATCCTATTAGAATACCGTTCGTGTAATAGAAGTAGTGTGTTTGGAGATTCTTTTATAAATGCGAAGTTGTCATCAATTGTTTGCGTAATTTTAATTGGCCATTTTGGGCTTAAAATGTTTAAACAAATTCTATTAATAATTTTTCTCTTATTTTTTACGGGTTTATCTTTTCATGCTCAAATAAATAAACCTAATCCAATAAATGAGATTGTTAATGCGCAACTTCAATGGTATGAATATCCTCATGAGAGTTTTGGTGATACAATTTGTTTCAAATTATTCAAGTATGAACATGTATTAGGATTAGATAATCCGGCTTTTGAGTTTGCTCAAATTCATTTTTATAATCAAAATCAATTCAAAATAGAATATTGGAGATGGTTTACATCCGGCAATTCAGCAAACGGGGGTACGTGGAATCCAATTGGCCCATCTAAAATATTGCTTGATTTTGGCAACGGCAATTGTAAAAATGAATTCGAAATTTTATCCAATTCAAATGGTGTTCTTAAGGCTAAAATAATTCCAATTAATGAATAGGAATAAGAAATATTAATGAGATTAAAAATATATATCCTTCTATTATCTTGTCAGCTCAGTGTTTTGTTTGCGCAAAACACAACGGCAAGATGGTATTTTGGAGCTCAGGCCGGATTAGATTTTATGGGACCACCAACCATTATGACCAATGGTATGATGAGTCCGTGGGAAGGTTGTGCCAGTATTGCCAATGGAGCAGGGGCCCTGTTATTTTATACGGATGGAATCACCGTGTGGAATCAAACGCATGCTGTGATGGCTAACGGTACCGGATTATTCGGTAACAGTTCGTCTACGCAATCAGGCGTAATTGTTAAGCAACCCGGAAACACAAATATATATTACATATTCACGGTTGCAGCTCAAGGTGCAGCTAACGGTTTGCGGTATTCCATTGTGGATATGAATTTGGCCGGTGGAAACGGTTCTGTTACGGTTAAAAATGCTTTAATCTTCACGCCAAGTACTGAAAAAATTACAGCCGTAAGGCATTGTAACGGTTTGGATGTTTGGGTGGTTACACATGATTGGTTGTCGGCAAACTTCAGAAGTTTGCTATTAACTTCAGCCGGTATTACCAGTACTGTTGTTACTACTTTAGGTCCGGTTCACTCTACGAATACCGGAAACACAATCGGACAAATGAAAGCCTCTCCCAACGGAAGAAAATTGTGTTTGGGAATGCAATATGCACCATTCGATACATTTCATCTTTGTGATTTTGATAACAACACCGGTGTAGTATCCAATTTAATTGATCTGGGTACTGGTCTTTACGTTTGGGCATATGGCGTTGAGTTTTCACCTGACGGAACAAAATTGTATGGTGGAAAATACGGAGGCGGCGTAACTTCAATAACACAATGGAATGTGTGTGCGGGTTCTTCTGCAGCTATTATAGGTTCTGCGTTTACCGTAGCAACAGGACTACCAAATCAGGTATTTTCTTTTCAAACAGGTCCAAATGGAAAAATTTATGTGGCCAGAATTTCTACTCAGCAATTAGGAGTTATTAATAATCCGAATGTTGCCGGTGCAGGTTGTAATTATGTAAATCTGGGACAAAGTACAGCGCCAAGAAATATAAACTTGGGTTTACCCAATTTTGTAACCAGTTATTTAAAAGCACCTCCGGCACCTTATACTTACACAACTAATCCGGCTTTGGTCACGTGCCTAACTGCATCTTTTTTTGCGCCTCCGGGTCCAACCGTAAATTGTTCTTCTTCTAACTACAGCATTACAGGCTACAATTGGGATTTTGGAGATCCTCCTTCAGGACCGTCAAACACTTCTACAGCTACTAATCCTACCCACACTTATCCCGGACCAGGAACATATTCCGTTACCCTAATCACAAATTTTACGTGTGGTGCAGATACCGTTATAATACCGGTAGTTGTAAATCCATGTAATTTATTACCGGTTGAACTTACTTCATTTCGTTCTGTTTGTTTGAACAAATCAATTGAATTGAATTGGGAAACAGCCAGTGAAAAAAATAACTCGGAGTTTATTTTAAAACGTTCGGTTGATGGCATGGAGTTTAAAAACATTGCCCGAATTTTTGGAAGCGGTAATTCATCAACCCCCGCAAAATATTCTATTATTGATAATGATGTTCAGGTGGGACGACAATATTATTACCGTTTAATGCAAATGGATTATGATAAAACTGAGCGACTTTTGCACAACGAAGTTTTTGTGAAATGCAATGAAGAGCCGGCAGACGCAGAAATTTTTCCCATTCCAACAAGGAATGAATTGTTTATCTCCAGCAACAAAAACTTGAAAAATGTGGAGATATCAATCCTGAATAACTTAGGTCAAAAAATTAAATCAGTACACATTGATTACCTCGAACAATACAAAGATTTAGAAATAGAATCTGATGATATTCAAAATGGTTGTTATCTGGTTATCATTTCAGCATTTGATAAACAAATTCAGAAAAAAATTATCATAAACCGTTAAGCAATCTTAAATAGCATCTCTTTTCATGCATTCTTAATTCTTCCACTGTGGCAATCTACCATAGGTGCCCGGCATTTTTAGCTCTTCCGCTTTTTGTTCTAATTGTTCAACCTTTGTTTTTATATCAACAATAGAATTGTAATGCGTTTTGAACTCAGCTTTTAATTTATCGTATTTTTCTTTATGAGTAGTGGTTGCGCCGGCATTAGAATTCCAGCTATAATAAATTATATTTTCCAACGCACCAAAGTATCCGGGCAAGGTTTCAAATTCTCGTTTGGCCAAACTGCCGTCGCCATATAATTTAAAATCCAATTTTTGCACAAGTGATTCTAAAGAATTTAAATCAGAAATAAGTGCTAAAGCATTTGTACTTCCGTCAGTTATTCCTTTTTTCAAGTATTTAATTCGTTCTTTTAATAAACCATAATAATTATTGCTTGCATCTGCTACTCTTTTTAATTCTGCCATATCTTTATTCAAAGCCAGGGCCTTTTCCTGATCGGGTAGAGGCAAGGTTGATTGATTAAGCGACTTAATATTAAAAAATGTTTTTTCAGTTAAATTTTCTGATTTTCCATTTACAACCAATATCAATTGCACACTGTATTTTCCGGGTACAGCTAAAGGCCCTTCATCCGGACTATAATACGGGTTTTCTGTATCCGGCGTGTTAAAGTTAATGGATGAGGTAACTGCATATCTTCCATCCCAGGTAAATTTTTTCATTCCCTTTTTCGCATCAAACTTATATTTCCTTACTTCATTTCCATGCTCATCGCAAATTTGTGCTAATAAATAGGCCGACTCTTCTTTATCTTCTGCGCGAATACTGTCGACCGAAGGATAAAGTATGCTTTTATTATTTTTAGCGGCTTCCGTTTCTTTTTCTTCTCTTTTTTCTTTAATACTTTTCCAATCATCCTTTACGTGAAAAGTAATATTCGCGCCTATTGGCGGATTGGCAGCTGTAAAAAATGAAGCCCCTTGAAATGATTTACCGATATGTCCATAAGGCGTAGATGGAATAAAAACCAATCCGTCTTTAATTGGAAAAATATTGGCCTTCTTATTTAAGTCTTCCATTTTAATATTTTGCAAAAGGCTGTAATCATCTAATACAAAAAATCCACGACCAAACGAAGCCAAAACAATATCGTTTTCTTCTTTTTGCATCGCTATATCTTTAATGCAAACCGATGTGGGTAAACCACTGCTTAATTCTGTCCAGTTTTTACCTGCATCTAAACTAAAATAAAATCCAAATTCTGTTCCGCAAAAAATTAAGTTCGGATTTTTATGATCTTCAGCGCAAGAATATACAGCGCCATTATCCGGCAAATTGGTGTTTAAATTCACCCAAGTTTTTCCCTTATCTGTCGTTTTCATTAAATATGGTTTAAAATCTCCTTGTCGGTGATTGTTAAATACGGCGTAGGCTGTATTTTCATTATGTTGAGAAGCTAATATGAAATTAACCAAGGGTTGCATTCTGAATCCACCCACATTAATCTGGGGCACTCCTGAAATATTATCAATTTTAGTCCATGTTTTCCCACCATCTTCTGTAAATTGAATTAAACCATCATCTGTTCCAGCCCATAATATATTCGCATTTTTCGGTGATTCACTAATGGCCGTTACATTTCCGAAAATGGAGGTGCTTTGATTTTTGGCAACCGCATCCATGCTCCAGGTTTTTCCCATCATGGGTAGTTTATTCCGATCGATACCTCGTGATAAATCCGGACTAATCACCTCCCAGGAGTCGCCTCGGTTATTACTTTTAAATATTTTATTGGCTGCAAAATAAATTCTTTGATTATCTGCTTCACTGATAATTAAAGGTGCATCCCAATTCCAACGATAAGCCGGCTCTCCATCTTTTTCAATGGGTTTAATATCCACACGTTCTCCGCTTTTACGATCATAGCGTATTAAGCCACCGTATTGCCATTCGCTGTAAACAATATTCGGTTCTTTTGGGTCGACTCTGCTTTGAAACCCATCACCGCCAACCGTTACAAACCAATCTGAATTTAATATTCCGCTGCTGCTGTTTGTTCTGCTTGGTCCTCCCAAGGTATTATTGTCTTGGGTTCCACCGTAGATATAATAAAAGGGTTTGCTGTTGTCAACACACACCCGGTAAAATTGAGTTATCGGTAAATTGGCTTTAAAATCCCAGGTCTTAGCCATGTCAAAACTTTCGTATAAACCGCCATCACATCCCATTAAATAATGAGAACCATTATCGGGGTCAATCCATATGGCGTGATTATCTACGTGTTTATTTTTCTCACCCAAGCCTCTAAAACTTTTTCCTCCGTCGGTTGATACCATGGCCCAGGTATCCATACTGTATATTTTATCAAACACATTAGGGTCAGCAATAATTTCCTGATAATAATTTCCTGCGGTTGCGTGCCCACCTTGTTTTTCCCAACTGGCGCCACGATCCGTACTTTTATAAAAGCCTTGATTTTTTGATGTGCCTTCAGCTGCTGCATAAATCACATCACTATTTATGGGCGAAATGGCTAATGTTATTCTACCCACATCACCCGATGGTGTTCCGTTACTTAACTTCTCCCAGGTTTCTCCTCCGTCTTTACTTTTGTAAATGCCGCTTTCCGGACCACCGCTAATATAAGACCACTCATGTCTACGACGTTGATGTGCACAGGCAAACATAATTTCAGGATGAACCGGATCGATATGCACTTCGTTAAAACCCGTGTGCTCACTTACGTTTAAAACTTGTTTCCAATTTTTTCCGCCATCAATACTTTTATAAATTCCGCGGTCGCCACCGGATGACCATAGCGGACCATAAGCCGCTACAAAAACAATATCTGAATTTTGAGGATGTATGGCAAAATTACCAATGTGCTCTGATTTTTTCAGTCCCATATTTTTAAAGGATTTACCTCCATCTTCACTTTTATAAACCCCATCACCGTAACCAACCGCTCTTTGATTGTTATTTTCCCCGGTTCCAATCCATACTACATTTGGATTATTGGGGTCAATTTTCACACAACCGATGGAATAGGCTCCTTGTCCGTCAAAAATCGGATTAAAAGTTACGCCTGCATTATTCGTTTTAAAAACACCCCCTGCTGCGGCAGCAATATACCATTCCGATTTATTTTTCGGATTTACAGCAATGTCAATAACACGACCGGAGGTTACAGCCGGACCAATATTTCTGAAAGAAAGCGTTGAAAAAGTTTCTGCTTTCTGTAAAGGATCGGTTATTTCCGGTGCTTTTTTTTCAGCACTTTTCTTTTGTGCGAATGTTACTGTTGAACAAGAAATAACAAGAAATAATAATGCTTTTTTCATAAGATTGGATTAAGATTAACAAATCTAATATTTTTAGCAAGCTATGCAAAGGAAATGGCTAATATTCACGAGGAATGGGGGATTTTGATTTTAGATTTACGATTTATGAAGTACGAATTACGAGGTTTGAATTACGAATTGCGAAATTTTCTCAAACAACCAAAAACAATAAACTAAAAACATAAAACCCGCATGTTGTTTGTTGTTAGAGATTGGTTTTTTGAATAGGTACGTAATTAATTCAAACAACCAAAAACCAGAAACATGAATATTGTTTGATTTGATGATTTATTTAGGTATGCCTAAAATAATATTTAGGAATCCTTTAATTAGGTGTAATTTTGTACCGATATTATATGCCATGGCAAAGCGTTCATTAGAAGAAGTAAATGCGTCTGTCCCAACAGAAAAAGGTGGGGGATTTAAGCGCCTGCTTGCTTTTTTAGGTCCCGCTTATTTAATCAGTGTGGGTTATATGGATCCGGGCAATTGGGCTACCGATATTGCAGGTGGAAGTAAATTCGGCTACAGTTTAATTTGGGTTTTAGTGATGAGCAACTTAATTGCGCTTTTACTGCAAAGTTTTTGTGCCAGATTAGGCATTGTTTCCGGTAAAGATTTAGCACAGGCCAGCCGCGAAAGTTATAGTCCTTTCGTCAATTTTTTTCTATACATATTGGCCGAAATTGCTATTGCAGCCTGTGATTTGGCCGAAGTAATTGGCATGGCCATAGGTATTCACCTCTTATTTCCGAGTGTAAGTATTTTATCCGGTGTAGTAATTACCGTGTTGGATAGTTTTGTGCTGCTCTTTTTATTAAACAGAGGGGTACGCAAATTAGAAGCCTTTATAATAAGTTTGGTGGCTTTAATTGGCGTCAGTTTTTTTATTCAACTCGTTATTGCTAAACCGGTGATTTCTGAAATTGCCGGTGGCTTGATTCCTTTTATTGCTAATGATGAGGCCTTGTATATTGCGATAGGAATTATTGGTGCCACTGTGATGCCGCATAATTTATATCTGCATTCTTCCTTGGTTCAAACTCGTAAATTTCAACGAACTCCCGTAGATATTAAACGGGCCATTCGATACAATACCATTGATAGTGCCATTGCGCTTAACTTGGCTTTGTTTGTGAATGCAGCCATTTTAATTTTAGCTGCCACTACTTTTTTTAAGCAAGGAAAGTTTGATGTAATGGAAATTCAGGATGCGCACGAATTATTAGCGCCTATGTTAGGTAGCACATTGGCACCTATTTTATTTGCGGTGGCTTTAATTGCAGCCGGACAAAGTTCAACCGTTACCGGAACCTTAGCCGGACAAGTAGTGATGGAAGGGTATTTAAATTTAAGATTAACCCCTTGGGTGCGCAGAATATTAACCCGATTAATTGCTATTGTTCCTGCCTTTCTCACCATTTTATATTTTGGTGATAGCGCCACGGGAAAATTATTAATACTTAGTCAGGTTATTTTAAGTTTACAGTTAGGTTTTGCCATCATTCCGCTTATTCATTTTGTTAGTGATAAAAGAAAAATGGGTGAGTTTGTTGTTCCCAAATGGCAAACTGTTTTAGCTTGGCTTGCCGCTTTAATTATAGTGGGATTAAATATAAAGCTGGTGTACGCCGAAGTGGAATCAGTTTTACTGAGTTCAGATAATCCCATACTCATTAGTTTCACAATAGTTCCAATTTGTATCTTTTGCATTTTTATGTTATTGTATGTGTTTTTAATTCCGCTTATTAAAAAAGAAGATCAAAGAAGAGAAAATAAATTTCATTCGGATATTGTGCCTTTGGAATTAAAAAATGGGAATGCTTTTAAGCGCATTGCAGTAACGGTTGATTTCAGTGTTTCTGATAATAAAGCCGTGAATATGGCTTTGCAAATGGGGAATTCCGATTCGGTATTGGTTTTAATTCATGTGTTAGAAAGTGCTAACGCTGTGGTGTATGGCGAAGATGCTTTTGATTTAGAAAGAGAGGAAGACGTACAATCCTTAAAAAAATATCAGCAGGAATTAGCCGATAAAAAAATTACCACTGAGGTACATTTAGGATTTGGCAATCCTAAAACCGCCATTCCTGAACTAATTGCCAAATTTAACTGCGATTTATTGGTGATGGGCACGCATGGTCACCGTACATTTAAAGATATTTTGTTAGGCACTACGGTTGAATCGGTACGCCATGAAATTAAAGTGCCATTGGTGTTGGTTTGAAGACTAATATCTGAATAGCTATTCCCAAAAAAACTTCTTCTTCAATTTCATATCAGCAAAAAACTCCCTATCTTTACCACGCAAACAAAAAACCTACGTTGTAAGTAGGATTTAATTATGATAAAAATAACACTACCCGATGGCTCGGTTCGTGAATACGAAAAAGGTATTACCAGCCATCAAATCGCACTAAGCATCAGTGAGGGCCTTGCCCGTAATGTTTTAGCCGCAAAAGTAAACGGACTAGTTTGGGACAGTAATCGTCCGATTCAAACCGATTCCACTGTACAATTATTAACCTGGAATGATGCACAAGGTAAAGAAACCCTATGGCACTCTTCAGCGCATTTAATGGCGGAAGCCTTAGAAGCGCTTTATCCGGGTGTTAAATTTTGGGTGGGTCCGCCTTTGGAAAATGGATTTTATTACGATGTTGATTTGGGTGGCAACCAAATCACCCATACCGATTTTGAAAAAATTGAGCAAAAAATGATGGAACTGGCTAAACAAAATAACACGTATGTGCGCCAGGAAATTTCAAAAAAAGACGCTATTCAATATTTCAACGATAGAAATGATCCGTATAAAATTGATTTGTTAGATCGTTTGGAAGATGGAAGTATTACTTTATACACGCAAGGTCAATTCACCGATTTGTGTCGC
Source organism: Sphingobacteriaceae bacterium (assembly GCA_016715905.1). Lineage (NCBI taxonomy): Bacteria > Pseudomonadati > Bacteroidota > Sphingobacteriia > Sphingobacteriales > Sphingobacteriaceae > Sphingobacteriaceae bacterium. The sequence continues at coordinate 526,186 of JADJXI010000005.1, forward strand.
GGTCCACATATCCCCAATACCGGATTTATAAAAGCTGCAAAAATATTAAACATTGCGGGAGCTTATTGGAAAGGCGATGAAAAAAATAAAATGTTAACCCGGGTGTATGGTATTACTTTTCCGAAAGAAAAAGAATTGAAAGAATATCTCACCATGTTGGAGGAAGCTAAAAAACGCGATCACCGAAAATTGGGTAGGGAATTAGAACTTTTTACTTTTTCAGAAAAAGTAGGCATGGGTTTACCCTTGTGGTTACCTAAAGGTGCCATGTTAAGAGATAAACTGGAACAATTTATGCGTAAAGCACAAACTAAAGCCGGTTATTTACCTGTAGTTACTCCGCATATTGCTTTAAAAGAATTATACGTTTGTTCGGGACATTACGAAAAATATGGAGCTGATTCCTTTCAGCCGATTAATACTCCTCAAGAAGGTGAGCAGTTTTTTCTAAAACCCATGAACTGTCCGCATCATTGCGAAATTTATAAATCATCACCGCGTTCTTATAAAGATTTACCAATTCGTTATGCAGAATTCGGAACCGTTTATCGTTACGAACAACATGGGGAATTACACGGCTTAACTCGTGTGCGCGGATTTACTCAGGATGATGCGCATTTATTTTGTCGCCCAGACCAAGTAAAAGCTGAGTTTTGTAAGGTAATTGATTTGGTATTGTACGTGTTTAATGCATTGGATTTTAAAGAATACACGGCGCAAATTAGTTTGCGCGATCCCGAGAATAAATCAAAATACATTGGTTCAGATGAAAATTGGGACTTGGCTGAAAAGGCGATTATAGAAAGTGCCAATGAAAAAGGATTAAAAACGGTAGTAGAGTTAGGGGAGGCGGCATTTTATGGCCCTAAATTGGATTTTATGGTGAAGGATGCCTTGGGCAGAAAATGGCAATTGGGAACCATACAAGTAGATTATAATTTGCCTGAGCGTTTTCAATTGGAATATACCGGAAGTGATAATCAAAAGCACCGTCCGGTAATGATACACCGTGCACCATTTGGAAGTATGGAAAGATTTATTGCCGTATTGATAGAACATTGCGGAGGTAATTTCCCTTTGTGGTTAACGCCCGATCAATTTGCCATATTACCGATTTCGGAGAAATACAATGACTATGCTCAAACCGTATTAGAGCAGTTATCGGCATTGGAGATAAAGGGCTTTATTGACGATAGAAATGAAAAAATAGGCAAAAAAATAAGAGATAATGAATTGAAAAAAATTCCATTTATGCTGGTTGTAGGGGAGAAAGAAGCCGCTGAACAAAAAGTAGCCGTTAGAGCACACGGAAAGGGAGATGTTGGTGTATTTGGTATCGAGGAATTTGCTAAATTTGTAAACGATATCATTGAAAGTGATTTCAAACAAAAAACAACAGAATAATAATTTAAACTAAAACGGAGGTAAATATCGCTAGTCCATTCAAACCTAAGCCATCGCCAACCAATACCACAGGCGACAACAAACCAGTATTTAAACAACCCAAAGGCTTAAAAGCCGGATTCAGAAGACCCGGTGTAAAAGAAGAACTTCATAAAATTAATGAACGTATTACGGCGCGTATGGTGCGCGTTGTAGGTGAAGGTATTGAAGCCGGAGTATATCCTATTCAAAAAGCATTGGAAATTGCCAAAGCAGCAGAATTGGATTTAGTTGAAATTGCTCCTAATGTTGATCCGCCGGTTTGTAAAGTAGTTGACTACGGAAAGTTTTTATACGAGCAGAAGAAAAAGGCGAAGGAAATGAAAGCCAAAGCAGCTAAAATTGTAATTAAAGATATACGTTTTGGTCCTCATACCGATGAACATGATTTTAATTTCAAAAAGAATCATGCCATAAAATTTTTGCAAGAAGGTTGTAAAGTAAAAGCCTTTGTGTTTTTCAGAGGAAGAGAAATTGTGTTTAAAGAACAGGGAGAAATTTTATTACTTCGCTTCGCCAATGAGTTAGAAGAATATGGTAAGGCCGAACAATTGCCGGTGTTAGAAGGTAAAAAAATGCAAATGGTTATTTCGCCCAAAAAGAAATAAATTCATATTAATTTAAGGTTAAGAACCTCACTAATAAATAGTGGGGTTTTTTTATTATCCTAAACCATTTTTTTTTACCTTGTCTTACCTAAAGAGAAACACATTATTTCAGTCCGTATAAAATATTTTCTTTTTCTATTTTTCATAATTGGGTTTACCTGTTATTTGGCGCAACCGAAAGAAGATTATATTTTTGAACGCATCTCAAAAACCCGAAATCTACCCTTTAAAATGGCCAGGTCATTAATCACCACGCCTAACGGATTACTTTGGATGGTTACTGAAAAGGGAATAACCAATTTCAACGGGCATACCGCAAAACATTATCAGGCTACTAAAGATAGCAGTGGTTTATTGCCTGTTCCGGTATTTCAACTTTTTTCCGATAAAAAAGGCATCATTTGGATTTCTTACATGGACGCCTGCATTAGTAAATTTAATCCGGAGACTGAAAAATTTACGCATTATTATCACGATTCCACCAATAAAAATAGTTTTCCTTATGGTGCGGCGAGTCAGTTTATACAAGATAAAAAAGGCACTATATGGATGGCTGTATGGGGTGCCGGGCTCAGTAAATATAACGAAGCAAATAATGATTTTACCACTTATCGTCCAGTTAAAGGTGATACTACCTTAATTAACACAACCGAAATAACCAGCTTGGCAGAAATGGATAACGGAAACTTATTAGTGGGCACTTGGGAAAGTGGAGGATATGGTAAATATGCCTTTCTTCAAATTTTTAATCCCCTAACCGGAAAATCAAAACGTTTTCCATTTGAAGATTATCGTTTACCGGCAACTGAACAAATAAGTCATATTCGCGCCGCTTTAAAAATTGTTCACTTTGTGCATATAGATGAAAATAAAGATTATTGGATAGGAACTTATTTGGGCCTTTACCACTTTAATAATAGAACAAAAGTAATGCGAAGATATTCTGACATTTATAAGGGAGAAAAATATTTGACCGGAGGCGGAATTGAAAATTGCGCAAACGTGGTTCAATTAGGTAGAAAGTTATGGGTGGGTACGGAAGTAACCGGTATAATGGTAGTGGATATGGATAATGGTAAAACTCAAACCCTGAATCATTATTATGAAAACAATACCACTTTAAGTGGCGATAATATTTTAGGACTATTTAAAGATAGTGATAACAATATTTGGGTATCCACCCGAGCTGGTATTGATGTGTATTCCTCCATCATGCAACAATTTAAATTTTTAGCGAATGTAAAAACAGGAGCTGAAAAGTCAAATAAATCTCAAGGATCAAATTCGGTAGTTGATGTTTTATCGTACAAAGATTCTTTGGTGTATATGAGCCATGGAAACGGAATTTCCATTTATGATAGGGCGAATGATACCGTGCAACGCATTTTTACCAAAGTTCTGTATAGGGAATTAAAAAATAAATTTAACTTACATGAACATGTAAATCCAGGCCCTGCGGGAGATATTGAAGAAACGGAAAATGAATTCCTCGTGAACAACAATGGAATTTTACTTGCATTAAATAAAAAAACTTTAAACCCCACATACCTTTATCCGTATAATATGCTCATTGGTTTTGCGATCAACAAAGAGAAAACAAAAATATTAACACATTCTTTTCCAATTCGTCATGGTAAAGGTAAAAGTGCGCAATCAAAAGGAGGGTATCATTTAACCACTTTGAATGCTTTTAATTATGAGGTAGTTGATACCTTTCGTTTTGAAGATTTAAAATTTCAAGATCACAAATGGCACGAAAACGGATCGATTTGTTATTTACAAGATAATAATTGGATTGTGCATGGAAACCGAATTTGCTTTTTTGTGTTTGATGCGAATTCAAAAACTGTTAAAACCTATTCGAGCAGAAATGAGTATTTATATTTTCCGGATTCTATGTTAACCATTTTGGCTGTAGATAAAAGCGGTTATGCCTGGATTAGAGGTACAGCCGGTATTTATAAATTTGATTATAGAACCGGTAAAAGTAAATTATTTAATGACTCTCTAAAAATTAATCAAGAAGTGGTTCAAAGTATTATGCAAGACCATAAAAACAGATTGTGGTTTGCTTGTGGTGCAGATATTATTCGGTATAATTTAAACACCAAAGAAACTTACCGATATACATCCGAATTGGGTTTGCATTCCGGCGGATTCACCACAACAAAAAATATCCCTAATTCATCCAAGTATCTTTATTTTGCCGGGCCTTATGGGGTAACTTATTTTGATCCGGATAAAATGGAAATAAGTAAACGTAAACCCAATTTATTTTTGGTGAATATGGTATTAAATAAGGATACGTTGAATGAAGCAACTAAAGTAGATTACTTAATTCACGATAAAAAAATTCCCTGGGATAAAAATTTTGTAACCTTTGAGTTTGCCACCTATCAGTATTATTCCCCCGGCAAAAAGATATATGCTTACCGATTACTAGGACTAGATACAACCTGGGTACAAAACGACAGTAGAAATTATGTTTCTTACACTAATTTAAGTGACGGCTTTTACCAGTTTGAAGTGAAATGTAAAAACGTTTTTAATGTAGAAAGTGATGTGTACAACATATCATTTACCATTGATAAACCATTTTGGAAAAAATGGTGGTTTATCCTTATTGAAATATTACTTGCGGGTGGTCTTATTTATCTTTATATACGCAACAGAGAGAAAAACTTAAATAAGCAGAAAGATAAATTAGAGAGAAAGGTGGAGGAGCGTACCAAAGAATTAGTTGAAAAAGCCGAGCAAATCGAACATCAAAGTGTTATCATTAATGAGAAGAATAAAGAATTAACGGATTCAATTAAATATGCAAGGAGGATTCAAGGAACTTTATTGGCCAAACTTGAATTCATGAAGGAGAATTTACCCGAACATTTTGTATTGTTTAAACCTAAAGATATTGTGAGCGGAGATTTTTATTGGGCCACTAAAATTGAAGCTGAAATGTCTGAGTTTATCCCCGGAAAATCTTTACCATCTAATCAAAATGATGAACTATTTTATTTGGCCGTTTGTGATAGTACGGGGCATGGAGTTCCGGGTGCATTTATGAGTTTACTCAATATCAGTTATCTAAATGAAGCGATAGGTGAAATGAAAATGCGCACGCCAAATACCATATTAAATTATGTGCGCAATAAATTAATTGCCAATTTATCGGTAGATGGTGCTCAAGATGGTATGGATGGAACCCTAGTTTGTTTTGATAAAGTGAATGCTAAATTAACTTATGCCTCTGCACATAACAAACCCATCTTAATCCGAAACGGAGAAATGATGGAATTACCGGCCGATAAAATGCCGATTGGAAAAGGGGAGAGAACTCATTCTTTCCATCTGGAAGAAATCAATTATCAAAAAAATGATATCGTTTATTTTTATACTGATGGATTTGCCGATCAGTTTGGTGGACCCAAAGGAAAAAAATTCAAATACCGTAAGCTGAACGAAACCTTACTCAATATTTCTAAATTAAGCATGGCTGAACAACACGATATTTTAAGTCAAGAATTTGATACCTGGAAAGGTAAACTGGAACAAGTTGATGATGTGTTATTGATTGGGATAAGGTTTTAAACTGTCTGCACAAATCCACGCGGTACTCCAGGCGTTTTGAAAATTAAATCCACCGGTAATTCCATCTACATTAATTACTTCTCCGCAAAAAAATAATCCTTTTATTAATTTACTTTCCATGGTTTTAAAATCAATTTCCTTTAAATCAACACCACCACAAGTTACAAATTCTTCTTTAAAGGTGGTTTTCCCCTCCATATTATACGTACTGCAAAAAATTAAATCACATAAACACTGCATTTGCTTGTTATTTAATTCCTGCCAGGTTTTTTGTTCTTCTATTACAGCCTCCAAACAAAAATGTTCCCATAGTCTTTTTGGTAAATCAAATAAAGCTACATTTCTGACTAAACTTTTTTGATGCGTTTTTTTGGTTTGGAATAGTAGAGCCTCAACTTCTTGCCGGTTATTTGGAAAAGCCCAGTTCACTTGAATTTTAGTGGAGTAATTTAATGCAAATAATTCATGTGCGGCAAATGCAGATAATTTTAAAACTGCGGGCCCACTCAAGCCCCAATGTGTAATTAAAACCGGACCGGCATATTTTAATTTTTGCCCCACTAACTTAATTTCCGCATTTTGTACACTCAAACCCTGTAAATTATTCTTTATTTTTTCATTGGGTAAATTCAAAGTAAATAAACTGGGTATAGGACTTACTATATTATGTCCTAAATTTTTGATTAAATCATAAGAGCCGGATTTGGGATGTCCGCCTAATGCAATAATAAGTTGATCGGCCGTTTTTTCGCCTTGCGAAGTATTTAAATAAAATTTTTCTTTAATTTTTTTAATCGTAAAAACTTCGCAATTCTTTTCAATTTTAATGTGATACAATTCGGTATACTTCAAAAAACAATTTACAATGGTTTCGCTATCATCGCTTTGCGGAAAAATCCGGCCGTCTTCTTCTGTTTTTAAACTCACGTCGTGATTTTCAAACCATTGAATAGTATCTGATACATTAAAGCGAGAAAAAACTTGTTTTAATTCTTTATTTCCTCTTGGGTAATTTTTAACCAGTTCTGAATTTTCGAAGCAGGCGTTAGTAACATTACATCTACCGCCTCCCGAAATTTTCACTTTGCTTAAAAGTTTGTTTGATTTTTCGAGTATAGAAACGTTATAATTTTTATTTTTTTCGGCAAGATTAATAGCGGCAAAAAAACCGGCGGCTCCGCCTCCAATAACGATTACGTTTTTTTTAATCATTTCTGTTTTTTTTGTTTACCGTAAATCAGAAATAAAAGTACAGGCAATAAAAATATATCGGCCAATAATGCAATGATGATGGTTATGCAGATTAGGAAACCGAAATAAAATGTGCTTTGAAAATCGCTGGTCATTAAGCTTAAAAATCCGCCTAATAAAATGAAAGTAGTTAAAATAATGGGTTTACCGGTTTCAAAATAAGTGCGTTTAAAAGCATACAATATACTTTTTCCGTAGCCTAACTCAATTTTTAAACGAGAAATAAAATGTATAGTATCATCGGTGGCAATACCAAATGCAATACTAAACACCAGCGAAGTTGCTGCTTTTAATTCTATGCCCATGAATCCCATAACGGCTCCAATAATAACAAGGGGAATAAGATTAGGCAAAATAAAAACTAAAACCATACGCCAGCTTCGGTGCAGGAAAAAAGTAAGTAAGGCTATGATGACTAAAGAAAAAACAAAACCCTGTGCCATATTACTTACCATGTACTCATTATTTTTATCTACCAGATGTGCAGCTCCGGTTATAGAATAGTTAATCAGATTTGTGTCTGTTTTGGTTTGAATAAATTGGAATAGGTTTTGATTATGTATTCCAACTTTTACACTACCCATATCAGCAATTTTAGCGCTGATTCGGGCTTGTTTTCCTTTTGAATCGATGGCTCTTTTTAATTCCTTGTTGTTTTTATTACTTTTTAAATAATATATGATTTCATCAAAATCTTCTTTATCAGGAAATTTATTTTTTTGTGTTATATTAATATTTTGATTGATGGAACAAACAAGAGCGGAAGGTGATAGCAAAAAGCCGGGTTCGTATTCTTTCCGAATAAAATTATCCACTTTATTTAATTCTCTTAACACATCTTCATCCCAAAATGTTTTATTGGTGTCTTTTAAGGTCAGGTAAACTTCAAATGGACGAACGCCACTGTAATTTTTGTCAAAAAAATTAAAATCCTGTTTTATTTTTACTTTATTACTTAAATCTTCTAATAAAATATTATTCACTTTTATTTTATAAATGCCAATACACGAAATCACTAATAGTATTCCCGTAATCAGCAAAATTGTTTTTTGATTACGGAAGGTCCAGAATAATACATTGCGCATTCTGTTTTCGGATTTGTTGTTGTGACCATGAATACTCACCAGTTTTGGAGGTGTAAAGAAAAAAAGTAAAGCCGGTAATAAGGTATAAGTAAGCACAAAAGCCACGCAAATACCAATGGATGTGTAAATGCCAAATTCACGAATGGGTTTTATACTGGAAAATAAAAGTGATAAAAACGCGACCACCGTAGTAATTAAGGTTAGAAAAGTTGGAGCGCCCACTTCCCGTAAAATCAAAGGGTAAATTTTAACTCGTTCTGTTCCTTTGGCCAGCTCTTCAAAGTATTTGGAAAAAAAGTGAACCACATCACTCATGCCGGCAATGAATACCATAGTAGGCAGCATCACCGTCATGATATCAATAGACTTGTTCAGGATTCCCATTATTCCTAAAGTCCATAGTATCGAAATAAGAACTATGCACATGGGAACTAGAACTCCGTAAACACTTCTGAAGCTAAACCACAAGAAAATAATAACTACTATAAAGGACAGCGCTAAAAACAGACTAAATTCATTTTCTAAATTTTGCAAGTATACTTTTTGAGCAAAAATTCGACCTACGTAATGCACATCGTCAAACTTAAATTCGGCCAATTTATTTTCAATTAAAACGGCCAGTGAATCGCTTTGTTTTTTGGTTAATGAAAATTGGGTTGTGAGATAAATGGACAAGGATTTTCCGTTTTCAGGAAAAAAGGAACCAACCAGAAATGGATTATTATAAATGTTGGTGCTATCTGTTGTGTAAAACTCTTCCTGCTCAAAATGCAAAGTGGGAATTTGTGTGGGCACTAGGCCGCCTAACTGTAATGTTTTAAGATTAGTAGGAGAAGTTACTTTTTGAATAAATGGGAGTTTTTGAAACTCTTTGGTTAATTGATCTATTTTTAATAAAAAATCTTTTTTAAAAATACCCGATTTATTTTCGAGGGCAACTAAAACAAACTCATTATCGTGTTCAAAAATATCTCTGTACTTATTGTATAATTCCAGTTCGTGGTCTTCATTTGGGAAAAAAGCTTCAAATTCGTAGTTGAAATTTAAATTCTGTAGCTTATAAACACTGAAAAGTGAAAATAATACTACAAAAATGAGTATAAAAAGATAATATGATTTTTGCTTATTAATAGGCATCAAATCTACTAACAAAACTGCTTTTAAAAAACACAATAAAGGGCTAAAAATGGCTTACCAATAGCCAAATTCTCTTATCTTTGAGGCTCCTGTTTTTAAGCAAGAAAATGGGAATTAATCACACAAATAGATATACTAACCATTAAAAATAAATAACCCATGCCAAAAGGAATTTATAAAGTACCGGTACCGGTGAATGAGCCGGTGAAGCAATATGCAGCAGGTAGTGCCGAAAGAAAAGAATTGCAAGCCATGTTAAAAGCATTACGTGCTAAAGAAATTGAAGTACCCATGTATATTGGGGGAAAAGAAATTAAAGGAGAAACAAAAGTGAGAATGTCGCCTCCACATGATCATAAACATACACTTGGTTATTTTTACAAGAGCGAAAAGAAACATGTAGAACAAGCCATTGAAGCTGCTTTAACGGCGCGTGAAAAATGGATTAATTTAGGTTGGGAACATAGGGCAAGTATATTTTTAAAGGCAGCTGATTTAATTGCCGGTCCTTATCGCGCTAAATTAAACGCGGCAACTATGTTGGGACAAAGTAAAAGTGCTTTTCAGGCGGAAATAGATAGTGCCTGTGAAATAATAGATTTTTTACGTTACAATGTAGCGTACATGACCGAAATTTATGCGGAGCAACCGGCTTCTAATCCGGGCATGTGGAATCGTTTGGAATGGCGACCGTTGGAAGGATTTATTTATGCATTAACGCCTTTTAATTTTACGGCCATTGCGGGCAATTTACCAACAAGTTGTGCTATGATGGGGAATGTAGTGGTATGGAAACCCAGCAATACGCAAGTATACAGCGCTAATGTATTAATGGAAATTTTCAATAAAGCCGGCGTACCGGATGGGGTAATTAATTTAATTTATCCATCAGGACCTGATGCGGCAGAAGTGATATTTAATCACCGGGATTTTGCAGGAATACATTTTACGGGAAGCACGGAGGTTTTTCAAAACATCTGGCAGAGTATAGGAAACAATATTCACAAGTATAAATCTTATCCTCGCATTGTAGGTGAAACCGGAGGTAAAGATTTTGTAATGGTTCACAAGTCAGCCGATGCGAAAGAAGTGGCTGTTGCTTTAGTGCGTGGTGCCTTTGAATATCAGGGACAAAAATGTTCAGCTGCCTCTAGGGCATATATTCCTACTAATTTGTGGAATGAGGTAAAGAAATACATGCAGGAAGATTTGAAATCGATGAAGATGGGCCCAACAGAAGATTTTACCAATTTTGTGAACGCGGTAATTGATGAAAAGAGTTTCGATAAATTAAAATCTTTTATTGACAAGGCAAAAACAGATAAAGGTGTGGAAGTAATTGCCGGAGGAAATTGCGATAAATCTACCGGTTACTTTATTGAACCCACCGTTCTAAAAGTAGATAATCCGCAATATGTAACCATGTGTGAAGAATTATTTGGTCCGGTACTTACACTTTATGTTTATGATGAAAATAAATATGAAGAAACTATGGATATTTTAGATAAAACAAGTATTTATGCCTTAACAGGAGCCATCATAGCCAACGACCGTTATGCGATTGAAACAGCTACTAAAAAGTTAGTGAACGCGGCGGGTAATTTTTACATCAATGATAAACCAACCGGTGCAGTGGTAGGTCAACAGCCATTTGGTGGAGCAAGAGGCAGTGGTACGAATGATAAGGCAGGGGCGAAAATTAATTTATTACGTTGGGTTAGTCCGCGAACAATAAAAGAAACCTGGGTGCCGGCTAACGATTACCGTTATCCGTTTTTGCAGGCCGATTAATTTTATTCATCAAAGAAATTGTTTGAAATAAAAAAAGTGTAATTTTCATTACACTTTTTTTATTTTGATTGATAAAAATAAAATTATTAATCCTTTAAAAACTTTGTTGTTTGTGTTTTACCATTTGTGTTGATGTTCAGGTAATACAATCCCTTTTCGAAATTTTCCGTATTTACAAATGCTTGATTATATCCTTTTCTGGATTGGATAACATCTTCATATACTAATCGCCCTTCTATATTTATGATTCGTAATTGAAAGGTAGATTCGTTGTCAGAATTGTAGGCTACTTTTAAATAGGTAGTTGATGGAATTGGGCCGGTGGAAATATTTAATAATTCCTGTTCTTTACTAACCGCTACAATATTGGTGAATGAACTTTTGCCGTCATCATCGGTTTGTTTAATTCTGTAGTAAGATAAGCCTAACGGAGGATTTTCATCAATATCATTATATTCAATAATTCCATTTTGCGAGCGATTGGCACTTACTCTTTTTATTTCGGTAAAATTAACAGCATCTAATGAGCGTTCAATAGTAAAGTAATTGTTATTTTCTTCAGAAACTGTTTCCCATTGCAATTCAACAATGTCATTTTTCATTTTTGCCGTAAAGTTTTTAAACTCTACAGGTAAAACCCCTAAATCGTAAAAAACACGACCATTAAATCTTCTTGGAGTATAATTGGTAGAAAATGGATATTCTTTTCCGGTTCCTTCTCTGATTATAATATTCGCATCTGAGGCTAAAACTGTTCCTACTGCTGTGCCATTAGTATAAGCCAGTGTTGGTCCGCTTAAGGTTGTTCGGGTAATGTAAAAGGCCTGGGTTGCTCCGGCAGCAATTCCGGTATTAATAGCTATTGGAACGGAGGTTGGTAAATTTACGCCGGCTGAAGCTAAATTAATCGCTGTTCCAATCAATGTCCAAGCACCCGGTGTATTGGTAAAACCAACATGCGTTCCGCTTTTGGTGTAGATTTCAAAATTTGTTGTTCCTACATTCATGTTCACTTCAAAACACAAAATGGTAACCGCATTGATAGCCTCAATATCGAACATGTGACCACGTTGTGCATTGTTGGTTGCATAAATTGTTACCAGATTGCTTGCAGAAGGGCAGGCCATCATTTTGGATTGGTAATTATTTACTTCCGCCTCAAATGAATAAAGCTCAGAATCCGAACCGTCATCTAATAAGGTAACCGGATTTTGAGCTAGAATATTAGCTGAAAACAGAACGGAAAATAAACAAATTGGTAAACAAGTCTGCTTAGACATAAGAGTAATTTGAACGCGAAGATACGAGAATAAGGTAGATCTTTGTTTTTATTGCCTCAATAGTGTATGAATTTGCCTAACCGGAACCTATGTTTTATATCCTTATTTCATAGAATAAGTGGTCCTAAAGGATAATATATATTTAGTGAGTTTAAGTTTTTGTTCAGGAGTTAACTCAGCTTTCGGACTCATTTCATCAATTTCATGTAACCATTTTTTTTCAGAAAGATCGGTAATTTTGGGTTGTTCATGACATTTAATACAAGGTCCTTCAAATATTTTTTTTCCTGCTTCTAATTCGCTTAATTGGGTGCCTGCCCATTTTTGTTCGGCAGCCGGCAATAAAACACTTAAGAAGGACTTGCTTTCACTTCAGCTTTAGTTTCTGTTACTACATTTTTATTGGTAGTTGTGTTTTTTTTTGATTTACAATAAAACATAGTAAAGGCCAGAAGTAGAAATAAGCTTATTTTTTTCATGAAATTAATTTTTGGTAAATATAGATTAAAATCTATGCTTTTTTATTGCCAATAAGTGTTAATAGGTTCTGCCACAGATTCTATCCCAAATATCCAAAATATTTTCTTTAAATTTCATATCCTTCCCCGAAGGTTGAAACATAGTCATGCGTTCTATTCCGTTTTCTTGAAATAGTTTATAATGAAAAATAAAAGTTTTTTCTAATGTTGTTTCCTGAAAATTACTTCTGCCAAATTTAACTGCGTACATATTTAGGGTGTCGCCGTTTCTTCTGGCAATGGTATAAGGATCTCCAAACCATTTTATTTTAGCAACATCATTCGGGCAATTAAATGAATCCATTAGGTGTTGATGCCGGGGGAAAGTATGCCAGGTGATTGGATTTTTTTTATTCCATAAACTAAATTCGCCGATAAAAATGGTACTATCGTTACTGGCCAGGGCATACCATAATATATTATTCAACATGGTGGGATTGCTGATATAATTGGTAGCCGGAATGTTGTTTTCCTGAATTGATTTTGAAGCTATGTTATTAGCTTGGTATTTATTTATAAAAGTAAATGATAAATATAAACCACACCATATTAAACTGTATTTGGCCAACTTTTGTCTGAATGCGATATTTTTTTTAATAAAAATGGCAGTTAAAAAAAGAAGCAACATGGGTAAAGTGAACAATAAATCAACTATAGACAGAGTGTGTATAGAGTAGGAGCCGTTATCAAAAGGTAAAAGCAATTGCGTTCCGAAATTGGTGAACCAATCTAATATTGAGTGTCCCCAAAGACAAGTGATTAAAAATAAATACCAACGTGAAAAACTTATTTTGTCTTTAAATATTTTTAATAGCAGCCAGGCAATGGGTAATGCATAGAGTATTTCAATAAACAAGGAATGGGTATGCGCTCTGTGTTCACACATGTAAGCTCTGGGATCGTTTAATCCGGTATAAAACAAATCAAAATCAGGAATGCTTTTAGCAATCCCTCCTAACAATAATCCCCAGCGTCCAATTTTTTTTCCTAAAAATTTTTCGCCGATTGCGGCACCAATGACAATATGAGAAACGGAGTCCAAAGATTAAGTGAAAGCTTTTGTAAAATTAGGAACTTTTATGGATTATCCGTTCTTATATAGCGATAAATATTCCGTTCTTCCCAGGGTGTTTGTCCTTGCCAGTTCGAGCACGGGTGAATTATTTTTTGATCGTGTATAAGAATCACGCTGTCGGTTTTAACGAGGTAAGAATCATTCCGTTTTTTTGAGTAATAGAGATTCGAATCGGTAAGAGTTAAGGTGTCGGTAAACGACGGAAAGTTTCTATAGATGGTGGTTTTTAAAAAGTTATTTTTTTGTTTAGAAATTTGTTGGGTGAAAATAACCAATGCGGATCGTTCTTCATAGGCCGCAATCAATTTGGTGTGAGATTTGAGTTTTTCTTTGATATTTAGTAAAAGGGCAGGATTGTTAGTGGTTTGTTTTTTTGTTTCAGAACAAGAGGAAAGAAAATGTGCAAAGCAAACGAAGGGTAAAAGAATATTTTTAATAATACCATTCATTTGCTTATTGGAAATTTAATTTTTTGATTTTTTATATTTCCGCAAAGTGATTCCGTATGTGTAAACAGTTTTATAAATCCCTTTATTCAGATAGTGATCTTTTAGTTCGCCTTCCAGATTCATCTTGTTTTTTAATAGCACCTTACCGGAAGCCGGATTGTCGGTAAAGTGTGTTGCGTAAATTTTGTTTAGTTGTATTTCTTCAAATCCGAATTTTAGAATTAGCGCTACAGCTGACGCGGTGATTCCTTTGTTCCAATAATTTTCTCCAAGCCAGTACCCAATTTCCGCTTTATTGTTTGCTTTATCCAAATGCAGGCCAATTTCACCAATAACTTCATTCGTTGCTAAAGATGCCATGGCAAATATAAACCGATCTTTTTTTTCAAATGCTTCTTTGATGAATTGAAAGCGGGATTTTGCGTTGTCTTCAGTATAAGGAAAGGAAATGTTGAGTATGTTATCCGCAATTTTCTGATTGTTCGCGTGCCGAATCAAACTGCTGAAATCAGATGGTTGAAGTTGTCTGAGTTTTATCTTTTCGGAAATTAATTGTGGTAGTGTTTCCATGTTTTAATAAATAGGATTATTTATTGGTTTTATAACCGGCCTCAATGCCCATTTTTTCATAAAATACATCATTGGGTTCCCACAATTCTATTTTATTTCCGTCCGGATCCATAATGTGTAAAAATTTACCGTATTCATAGGTTTCAATGCTGTCTGACACCGTAACTCCATTCTTTTTAAATTCCTTATAAAGCGCACCAAGATTATTAACTCGGTAATTAATCATGAATTCTTTTGTAGAAGGCAGGAAATATTTTGTTTTATCGGTAAAGGGACTCCATTGCGTAAATCCTTTTTTGGAAGAGTCTGCGCTTTGTCTCCATTCAAATACGGCACCGTATTCATTAGTTATTATACCCAAATTGGATTGATACCATTCTTTTAATTTTTTAGTGTCGGTGCATTTAAAAAATATACCTCCAATTCCGGTAACTCGGGGTTTTTCTGAAGATTCGTTTCCTTTCATATTTTTTTGAATAGTGAATCCAAAGCAAAATGAAAGAATAGCTGTTATTAAAATGTAAATGTAATTTTTCATAAATAGAATTAATTTGAATTGAATATAAATTTATTCAAATAATTCAATTAAAATAAATAAATATCCTAATTTGGAATTACCAAGCATATAGTATTTGATTTAATCAAATCAAAAGTGAAGCACAATAATTTAAAAGATATTTTGTTATAAGGCAGGCGATATTTGTAATTTTAAGAGCCCTTAGTTAATGAATAGAAGAACTTTATACCTTAATTTATTGACGCTATTATCGTGTTTGCTTTCTGCTCAGATTGATTTATTTGAACATCCGGATACAACTTTTAGTAAAGCCATTAGGTCAGAAATTGCCAAGTATGGCGATAAGAGGCCATGTGTTTTACTTTTAGTTACGCGAGGTAGGGACAAGGTTGAATCAATAAGTGGAAAGCGAGATAGTTTAATTCAATGGCACATTCAAAATCAAAAACAATTTGTGCAAGCCGAAAGATTAGTTTATGCTCAATTATTGGAAGATGAACATCACAAAACACACTTGTTTATGTATATACTCTATGCTTCATCCATTGACGAAGCTAAAAAATATTTTAAGGAGAGTAATTTTAAAATCAGATCAAATTTAGATAAAGAAGAGTGGTGGGGACCCGCAGGATTAAATGGAATTAAAGAAATTGCATTAAAGCAAAGAAAATAACAAAATTAATTACTCTAATATAAGCTTAAAAGTTTTTTCACTCCCATTTATATATTGACATTTGATCAAGTACAAGCCTTTATTTTCCTTTCTTAAATCAATTTCATGCGATAATTTATCCTTACCAAATGTTTTTATATACTTTCCTAGTTCGTCATAAACTTCAATTTCTTGTAATTCATTCGCATTTTTAATGGTAAAGATTCCTTTAGTTGGATTTGGAAAAAGCAATAATTCATGCGCGTTTATAAGATTTTTTTGCAAGCCAACATCGTTAAATGGTTTTTGAGTAGTGAAATGCCATACGGGTGACCAATTCGAAAAATGACCTCCATTGTTGGTTCGAACTCTCCAAAAATAGCGGGTGTTACCCGGGAGTCCCGCTGTTACGGCATAAGATAAATTTCCGGTATTGGTTGAATAGGTGATTTGAGCAAAGGTAGAATCATTCGAAAATTGCACTTGATAGATGATAGCGTCCGGAACATGTTTCCAAGATAAATAGGTAATTAAGGTGGTGTCAATTTCAGTGCTGTCATTCACCGGTTTAAACTGAATAGGCGCAACGGGCACAGAATCATTTGACCCAATATAATTCACAAACATTTCAATTTTATCATTTGGACAATCGTTATTATCTCTTGGTGCAAGTGCAATAGTATCTACAAAATTGATTCCGGAGGTTACTCTTCCGTACACGGAATAATTACCATCTAGCCAGGGTGCAGCAGCGTGACAAATAAAGAATTGTGATGTAGCGGAATTAATGTCATTACTTCGGGCTGCTGAAAGTATTCCTCTTTTATGTTTGGCCGCCGTGAATTCTGCCGGTACAGTTGGCTGACCAATTTGTCCTTGTCCCCAGGTAGGCTTAGGTCCATTTCTGGAATTCGGATCGCCTCCTTGTATCATAAAATTAGGAATTACTCTGTGAAAGGCCGTGGTGTCATAAAAATTCTGACTCACCAAAGAATCAAAATTGCGAGTATGTTTGTAAGCGATATTTGGAAAAAGTTCCACATTAATAATTCCGAGCGTATCGCCATTACTTTTAGTGAGTATTTCGAAGCGGGGTTTTCCTGTATAGGTATTTGTTACAGGAGATTGAGCAAATATTGGTGCCGAATTCGATAATATCAGAACAAATAGCAGTATTCTCATGGCGATTAATGTGAAAAGGTTAATTAAAATTACTAAAAATCAGGAAACCAAACAAGCATTAATTAAGTTTCTCAAAAATACGAGTAATGTATTTATCTGTTGGCATTAATGAATTCTGAATTCGTTTTGCGTATTTAATCGAACTGAGTATTTCTTTTTGTTTTTCTTCGATCAACAATTTTTGTTGTTGGGTTTCAAGTTGCTGTTGTTGGATCAGTTTTCTGGATTTTTTAATATTTTGTCTTGAAACAAGTACCATACCAATTAGAACACACATTACAATTGAAGCGCCTATCATTAATTTAATAGTATTTGATTTTTTAGCGATCACTTCTTCTCTTAAAATCGCTTGTTGTTTGAGGTTATTGTTTTCGGATTCCTTTCTTTCCATATCAAATTTTACGGTGAGTTCATCGGCGATTCTTTTATTTTCTATATCCAGGATTTTGGCCTGGTAATCGTCGTACTTATAAAAATATTTTATTGCGGAATCATTTTGACCTATTTTGAAATAGGCGGAAGCGATGTTTTTTGTAATGTTACTGCATAAATTAATGTCTTCGAATTTCATGGCTCCTGCATAAGCCTTTTTTAAATTATCTAAGCCAATTAAATAATTTTTATTATTGCTGGTTATTTCACCATTCACTAAAAATTGAACTCCATAATTTGACAATGTATTGTATGAAATTTCTTTATTGAGGTTCTTTTCAATTGCAATGGCTTTTTCAAAATATTGTCTGCTGAGTAAGTTGGTTTTAAGGTCTTTATACTTATCGCTAATGGCATGATAAGCTGAGCCCATATTTTGATAAGAGTTAAATAAACCAATGGAATCAGCGATTTGATTTCGTATTTTAGCTGATTTTTCAAAATAACGAATGGCTTTTAAATAGTAGGAACTGTCATTTTGCAATGTTCCAATATTGAAATAAGAGACTCCCTGATTATTAAACATATTGCCTATCCCTTCCCAATCATTTTCATCCAGAAATTTTTCACTATTTGAATACATTTCCAATGCCCGCAAAATTTCTTCTTTTGACCGGTTAGCCAGTCCGAAAAAAGAATAGGTATTGGCCAAACTATTGTATGAGTTTCTTATTCTTGAATTGCTCTTTAATTCCTGTGCCAATTTTAAGGATTTTAGTAAATAAGTGACCGACTTCTCTGAATTGCCAACTTTTCTATAGTTAACTCCGATTTCCAGGTATGCAGCGTGTAGCAAATTGCCTTGAACAACCACATTTTTATCGTTTATTATAGCTAAGAGTGTATCGATTAATACAATGGGTAATTGAGTTTGCCTAATTAGGTTGTACGAATTGTAATGACTTCTTGCAAGCAAATAAGGATGATTTATTTTCTCCGAAATACGCTTTCCTTTCCATAAAAAATAAAAGGCGCTATCAATATTTGTCTTGGCAAAAGCAAGTGCGATCTTATGATAATTTTTTACGGCGTTCGAATCCTGTCTAAAGTTTTTTTCAATCCTCAATAACGAATCAATGGTGCTTCTGTTCTGTCCTGAACAAACCAAAAGTTGAAATATGCAGAACAGAACAAAAACAAATCTCATTATTTACTTAAGTATAAATTTCTTTCGCTATAAATGTTTTGGAAATATTCGTCTTGTAAAGAGTCAATAAAATAAATAGCTTCGCCTGTACTTTTCATTTCAGGACCTAATTCTTTTTGAATGTCAGGGAATTTTTCATAGCTAAATACCGGTACTTTGATAGCGTAACCTTTTTTCTTCGGGGCAAATTTAAAATCTTTAACCATTTTTTCCCGAAGCATTACTTTGGTTGCATAATTTACATAAGGCTCGTCATACGCTTTAGCAATGAAAGGAACAGTACGACTTGCTCTTGGATTGGCTTCAATAACATATACAATTTCATTTTTGATGGCGAATTGAATGTTGATTAGTCCAACGGTTTTTAAAGCCACGGCAATTTGTTTGGTGTGATCTTCTATTTGCTTAAGCACTTTTTCGCTTAAATCAAAAGGAGGTAAAACGGCATAACTGTCTCCGCTGTGTATTCCGGCTGGCTCAATATGTTCCATTATTCCAATTATGTAAACATCTTTTCCATCGCAAATCGCATCGGCTTCCGCTTCAATGGCAGATTCCAGAAAATGATCCAATAAGATTTTATTATCTGGCAAGTCTTGCAATAATTTTACCACGTGTTGTTCAAGTTCTTGCTCGTTAATTACAATTTTCATGCTTTGACCGCCTAATACATAACTTGGTCTTACTAACAAAGGAAAACCAAGTTCCTTCGACAATTCTGCTGCTTCTTCCGCATCATGAACAACACCAAATTTAGGATAAGGAATGTTGTTTTCTTTTAATAGAGTAGAGAAGCTTCCTCTGTCTTCAGCCAAATCAAGCGATTTAAAATCGGTACCAATTATTTTAATTCCATATTTTTCGAGTTTTTCGGCCAACTTTAAAGCGGTTTGTCCGCCCAACTGAACAATAACCCCTTCAGGTTTTTCGTGCAATATAATGTCGTAAATGTGTTCCCAGAAAACAGGCTCAAAATAAAGTTTATCCGCCGTACTGAAATCTGTACTTACGGTTTCCGGATTGCAGTTAATCATTATGGTTTCATAACCACATTCTTTAGCAGCTAAAACGCCATGCACACAGCTGTAATCAAATTCTATTCCTTGTCCAATTCGGTTAGGTCCGCTACCCAAAATCACCACTTTCTTTTTTTCGCTTCGCACACTTTCGTTTTCATCTTCAAAAGTTGAATAATAATATGGAGTTTTGGCTTCAAATTCAGCCGCACAGGTATCCACTAATTTGTAAACGCGTTTGATACCAAAATCATTACGTTTTTTATAAACTTCACTTTCTAAACAATCGAGTAAATGGGCAATTTGTCTGTCCGCATAACCTTTTTGTTTAGCTTCGTATAGTAAATCTTTGGGAATGGAATTCAGTTTATGGTTTGAAATTTCATTCTCCAAGGCAATAAGTTCTTCTATTTGATTCAGAAACCAAATATCTATTTTGGTTAGTTTTTGAATTGTTTTTACTGATATGCCCAATTTCATGGCATCGTAAATCATAAATAAACGATTCCAACTTGGTCTTTCCAATGCATTTAATAGTTCCTGTTGATTCCGGATTTCTTTGCCATCGGCGCCTAAACCGTTTCTTTTTATTTCTAAACTCTGACAGGCTTTTTGTAAAGCTTCTTGGAAGCATCGACCGATGGCCATCACTTCTCCAACTGATTTCATCTGAAAACCAAGTTCGCGATTAGTACCTTTAAATTTGTCGAAGTTCCATCTTGGAATTTTTACGATTACGTAATCGAGTGTTGGTTCGAAATACGCGGATGTTGATTTAGTAATTTGATTAATTAATTCGTCGAGTTGATAACCAATGGCTAGTTTGCTGGCTATGCGCGCAATGGGATAACCGGTTGCTTTACTGGCTAAAGCGGAGGATCTTGAAACACGAGGGTTAATTTCGATAGCAATAATATCTTCCTTTTCATCATTGCTCACCGCAAATTGCACGTTACAACCTCCGGCAAAATTACCTATGCTGCGCATCATTTTAATGGCCATGGTACGCATGCGTTGATAGGTACTATCACTAAGTGTCATGGCCGGAGCTACGGTTATAGAATCGCCGGTATGAACACCCATAGGATCAAAATTTTCAATGGAGCAAATGATGGCCACATTATCATTTTTGTCGCGTAATAATTCCAATTCAAATTCTTTCCAGCCTAAAACCGCTTTATCAATTAATACTTCGTGAATGGGTGAAGTTTGTAATCCACGATTTAATAAGGCATCAAAATTTTCTTTTTCATAAACTACACTTCCGCCACTTCCTCCGAGTGTGAATGAAGGACGAATAACGAGTGGGAATCCGAATTCCTGCGCAATACTTTTACCCTCTAAAAATGATTTAGCAATTTTAGACGGAGCCATGTCAACTCCGATTTCTTCCATTCGAGCTCTAAATAAGTCTCGATCTTCTGTTACTTTGATTGCATTTACATCAACACCAATCATTCGAACATTATATTTTTTCCAAATGCCTAAATCATCACATTTCATGGCTAGATTTAAAGCGGTTTGTCCACCCATAGTTGGAAGGACGGCGTCAATTTTTCTTTCTTCCAGAATTTTAATGATTGATTTCACTTCAAGTGGCCACATATAAACATGGTCTGCCGTAACCTTATCGGTCATAATGGTGGCTGGATTACTGTTTATTAATGAAACCTCAATTCCTTCTTCCCGAAGGCTTTTGGCAGATTGAGAACCGGAGTAATCAAATTCACAGGCTTGTCCGATAATGATTGGACCTGAACCAATGATTAATACAGATTTTATAGAGTTATCTTTTGGCATATTTTATTTCAAAGAAAAATGTTTTATCAGAATATGTTTCCGAAAAAACAAACTCGGTAAAGATAGGGGCAAAGCTCTTGAAATAAAATAAAAGATATTGACACGCTTTAACAAGGCAAAAAAAAACCCGAAACTAAGTTTCGGGTTTTGCTTAAAATATCAATTATTTAATCTTGTGATGCATTTGATCCGTCGCTCTCTTTTTTTCCTTTAGCTTCTGCAACTACAATATTTCTTTCATAATGATTGGTTCCGTTTAAGGCATTTATAGCCGCCATTCCTTCGCTATCATTAGGCATTTCAACAAAGCCATAACCTTTACTTCTTCGGGTTTCCTTGTCCTTGATGATTCTTACGCTTGTAACTTCACCATATTGAGCAAAAAGTTCACTTAGAGCTTGTTCTCTAACCTTAAAACTGATGTTACTGACAAAAATGTTCATAAAAAAAAATTAGAATGTTATAGTAAAATTAACTAAAATTTTCAAGTTTCCAAATATTTACTAAAATATTTTAGCCTCGGCACTAATTTCAACATTCGCATCTTTTGGTAGTCTGGCAGCCTGAATGGTGGCTCTAGCCGGGAAGTCTTTCTTAAAATAGGAAGCATAAACCTCATTTACATGCACAAAATTGTTCATGTCGTTTAAAAAAATGGTAGTTTTTACCACATTATCGAATGTACAGCCTGCCGCTTTTAGGATTTCGCCCAGGTAATCCATAACCATTTTGGTTTCTTCCTTAATGGGACATTTGATTAACTGTTTGCTTTGCAGGTCCATAGCTATTGAACCACTGATGTATAAGGTATCACCTACTATAATAGCCTGATTATAGGGTCCAATTGGAGCCGGAGCTTTGTCGGTATTGATGATTTTCTTCATGCGTAGAATAATTAATTCAATTCAAATATAACAGAAAGTTTTAAAGGTAAAAAGATTTTACAAGCATTTAATGCCTCAAAGTGCTGTTATTTTTTAGGACTTTATTGTTTTAGTTTTGTAATAATTGACCAATAAAAATCCAATAATAATTAAAAGAAGAATGATAAATACTTTTTGTTTGTAGGCATAGTCAAGCTCCTTTTCTTTTTCTATGATTTTATTTTCCAATAAATACACTTTTATAAGTAACTCGGTATTTTGAGCCTTTTGTGCATTATTAATAATTTCGTCTCTGTATTTCTCATATTGACTTTGATATTCAAAAGAAACTTTGTAATCCTTTTTTAATTCGTTGAATTGAATAAGTGATTTGTATATTTCTACTTTGGCATGAATGGCGTTGGTTGAATCTGCCAAAAGAAGTGCTTTATTTAAGAATATTTCTGCACTATCCGGCTTTTGATTTAAATCAAATATTTCAGCCTGCAGCATGTGAGCGTGCATTAAACCGGTTAAATTAGTATTTGCGTTAAAAATACTAGAGGCTTCACTAATTTTGTTTTGCGCGTTTTCAATTTTATTCTTTTTAATGTAAATTTTTGCCAGGCCTAATAAGGAGTTCCCGTGTTCAACCCCCATATTGTTACGTTTAAAAATTTCAGCTGCCCAAATTGTATTTATTAAAGAACTGTCATATTGTTGCTTATCGTAATAGACCCTTCCCTTTTGCTGTAGTATGATGCCGTAAGATTTAAAATTATTAGTTTCTAAATCGTAATTTCCTTTAATTGTTAAGTACAATAGGGACAAGGGATATTTGCCGGTGTGCGCAAATAAATTACCCAACAGTCCGGCCATTTCACTTTTATCGGGAGTGTTTTTGTATTTGGTAAAAAAATCAAAGCCCTTTATTCCGTAATCGGAGGCGGCTTCAAACATTTCATTGTTGCTTAAAAAATTAACCAATGCAAAAGAAGATTTGCGATAACCTTTGTAGAATTTTATTTTTTCTGAAATTTCAATGGCTTTGGTGAAACAAAAAACGGTTTTCTGAAGATCGGAATTTCCACTATGTCTTCCTACTGTATAAAAACTATTCACTTTATTGCTATCATTCTCCATAGCTAGTATTCGAATGATGGCGGTATCGGCAGTTGTTTCTAATGCAGCTGTGGCGCTATAAAAAAGCGTGAGAAGACTAAATATTAAAGTAATATTTTTCAAAGCACTAAGTTATATTTTAATACCAATTACGCAAACATCATCAATTTGATCAAATTCTCCTTTCCAGGCATAAAATTTATCAAACAGTCTGTTTTTTTGTTCACTGAAACTTAAATCCGAATTTTCAAGTATTAACTGATCTAGTTGGCGGTATTGAAACTTTTTTCCGTTTCTATTGATTTTTTGTGGGTTCTCCGAGTCAGTTATTGGTCCGCCAAATTGGTCAGGATATCCATCAGTATATAGGTAAATTTTATCTCCGGCCTGAATATCCATATGATATAAGGTAAAGCTATTCGTTTTCATACTATCGCCAACCGGCATTTTATCTACTTCCAATCTGCTTAAAACTTTATTTTTGATAAGGATTGGCGCGTTAAATGCGGCAGCATAGCTTAATTTAAGTTTATTGGAAACCGGTAATCTGTTTTCAAATTGCGTTACTTTTTCAAAACACAATAAACAACCGTCAAATCCATCTTTTTGATCATTTCGGCTAATTGTTGTGATGAGCTTATCACGAACATAATCAAATACTTTATGCGGTTGATAAATCTCCTTTTCGTTTACTGCCTCGCTTAGATATGAAATATTAAGCATGCTCATAAAACCTCCGGGTACTCCATGTCCTGTGCTATCACAAACTGAAAGGTAAAAAAGTTCGGTGACCTCTGATCCTCTTTCTGTTTTTTGAGTAAATGTTTTTCTGTTAATCCAATAGAAATCTCCACTCACTATGTCTTTTGGTAAATTCAATAAAAACGAATCCGGGAAAAATTTACTAACCATTTCAAAATTTTCGAGCAAAGCATCTTGTATTCGTTTAGCGTAGTTAATACTATCCAGAATTTCTTTTTGCTTGGCTTCAATAATAATTTTTTGTTCTTCGGTTTGTTTATTTTTTGTTTCAATAATTATTTTTTGTTTAGTGGTAATCCGGAAACGGTTATAGATTATTAACCCAAATCCAACTACAAAAAGTAATCCAATAATTAATGCAATTTTAAGGATGCGGTCTTTTTCTATTTGAGCTTGACCAGCCTGAATGAGGATGTCTTTATATTTCGCTTCTTCGGCATTTTTAATACTGTCTTTAAAGCTCATCATATTGTAATTAAATTCCATTACTTTCTGACTCACCTCTTTTTCTGTTTCAGCCTTATTTACTGTGTTGTTTAAGGCAACGTAAAGTTTCAGGTATTTAAGTGCATTTTTGGTGTCTTTTAATTCTAAATAGGTATTATGTAATCCTTTGTACGCTCCAAGCAGATTTTCAGTAATTTCGTTTTCAATGGCTAATTTTTCGGAAGCTTGAAAAAAGCTTAAAGCTTTTTTGTAGTTTTTTAAACTCATATGAACTTCAGCTAAATCCAAACTAGCTTTACTAAGTTCATAATTATTCTGCGTTTCAACAGCTAGCTCATAACATTTATTGTAATTAACCAAGGCTTTTTCAAAATCGTTTTTTCCATAGTAGGCATTTCCCAAGTTTCCGTAGGAAGAACCCAAATTGTAATGTAAATTATGTTGGGTGTTTATTTCAACACTTTTAAGTCCGTATTCCACTGCCTTATCATGTTCTTTAAATTCATGATAAATTAAACTTAGGTTATTATAAATACTGGCTAACCTTTCAATTTTATTATGCTTGAGCGCCAGATCTAAACTTTTCAATTGAAAATCAAGGGCAAGTTTGGTTCTTCCCAAATTAATATATAAGGATCCTATATTTCCATAGGTTACCATAAGCGTATTATCATCTTTTGCATTTTCTCCTATAACCATGGCTTTTTGGTAATGATCTATGGCCTTGAGGTACTCTCCTTTAACTTGAGCAACAGCGCCTAGTAAATTGTACACTTTGGCTTCAAAATGCGGGTAATTTTTATCCTTCGCGATTTTTTGTGCTTTTAACCCGAATTGATAAGAGGAGTCGGGAACACTGTAAATATATTCCCAGGCTAATTCATAATATGCGCTGATAATGGCGGTATCATGACTTTGATTTGAGCGAATTATTTTCAAAAGCGAATCGTTTGAACCTGATATAGGATTAAACAAAATATTAGCTGCTAAAAAAAGGAATATTTTAAAGGACCTCATCAAAAATACGCTGCATTAATATTACGCAAAATTTAAGACAAAAGGCACGCTATTTATTTACAATTAGCCAAATGATATTTTCAATTAGCGAAAGATAGTATTGTTAGGTAATCTGCCAAATTGGAACTGGCAAATTACAAAATGGATAAATATCGCCATTTTACAAACATTTAGAACAAAGGCATTTTAAAGCTCCAACTTGGAATTTATATAATTAAGTAGATACTGTAAATTAAAATCCGAATGTGCTATAAATCTTTAGCTTTTAATTTCTCAATCTTTTTTTCAAAAAAAATTTCAGAAGGCATTAAACTTTGTTGAATTTTGCGGGCATACCGGAGACTTTCTTCCACTTCATTTTGTTTTTGTTCAACTATTTTTTTTTGGTCGGAAATAAGCATTTTTTGTTTTTTTGTTGTAAGGTATCTTTTATAGTTAAGGAGAAGTAATATAGCCACAAAAAGTAATCCAATAGAAATGGCATAAATAATATAACGTTGTTTTTTTTGTTTTTCATCGGCAATGGCTTTTTCTTTTTCTTTTTCCTTGGCTAAAGCAAGTTTTTCTTGTTGGAATTCAAAATTCAATTGTAATTTCTGTTCTTCATTTCTGTTATTAATAGAATCTAAACGAAATTTATTTTGCATATATTGTCTATAATGATAAAGTGCCAAATCTGCGTTCCTCAAAGAGTCATAACAAAGGGCTAAATCACGATTGATATAAGTTTTTCCGTAGAGATCATCTATTTCTTCAGCAATTTTTAACGCTTGCCTTTTTAATTCTATACCCTTTTTAAAGTTTTTAATTTGAATATAATTTGCTCCAATGTTATCAATCACTAATTCCTTGTGAAAACGATCGTTTAATTTTTCAGCTAGTTCAAGTGAGAGATTGTAATAAAATAGTGAGCGATCTAATCGGCCTTTTAGTTTTTGCACTACTGCCATATTATTATAGGTTTGCATCAGTACTCTTAGATTATTCATTTCTTCACACAACGCAATTCCCTTAAGATAAAGTTCACCGGCTTTATCGAAATCTCCTTTATTTCTATAGAGTATTCCTAAATTATTATATAGGCCAGGTATGGAAGCTTTATAGTTATTTTTTAGTGCAATGCTTAATCCTTGTAATAGTAAATTTTCTGCTTTTTCTAATTCATGAGTTTTAGTATATAAGGAACCCAATATGCTATAAATGTTGCTCAGTTGTTCTTCATCTTTTTTTATTTGAGGTAAGCTCAAAGCTTCGTTTAAATAACCAATGGCAATATCATTTGCGCCTTGGTCGCCATATAAATGACTTAATTTGATTTTGGCTTTAATCAGGTTTATGGTATCGTGAATGTTGTAAGAAAGGGCAATTTCTTTTTTAGCATAATGAATACCTAGTTTTAAATCCCCCTGGTTTAGATAAAAATCACAAAGTTGATTGTAGATGTTGTTAATTTGAGCACTGTCTTTTGAATTTTTCAATTGTACAAGTAATGAATCTACATAATTATCCGATTTTGTCAAATAAGAACAACAAAAAAGGAAAGAAAAAATTATAGAGGAAAGTCTATTCATTCAAGTGTCTGAAATTTAATATAAATGTACAATAAAATAACCTTACAAATTATTTAACTCAAATAGTTTAAATGAAAAAAATCATTTTTAATATTTCGGTTTGACGTTAGGTTAGAATTTAATTTTTCAGTTTATGGAGAGTTTTTTCAATCAATTTATCGGGCGCCATAAAACTTTTTTGTATTCTTTGAGCATAACGTATGCTATCAAGAATTTCTTTTTGTTTTTGTTCAATAAGAAGTTTTTGCTTCGAAATTGATTTATTGGCTTTTTGAGTACGTGCATACCCTCGGTATAATATAAATACCAAAATGATAACCAAAATTAATCCGCTTACTACAGAATATATAATAATTTTCTGTCTTTTTTCCTGTTCTTGTGCCTGCAGATTTATTTTATCTTGTTCTGCTTTAGCAAGTGCTGATTGTTTTTCAAATTCATATTTTAACTGACTTTCCAATGCTCTTTCTCTGATATTTATGTTGAGCAAACTATCGGCAATGTTTTTATGAATTAATAAAAATTTATAGGCTTCAACGTGATTTTTTTTTAAATGATAAATTTTACTTAATAGTTCTGAGCTCGTTTTAACCGTTTCCGAAACGTGCAACTTACTTGCCAAATCATAAGCATCTTTCGCAAATGTATAAGCAAGATCAGCCTTATTATTTTTAAGATAAATGTTCCCGATATTCACATAATTAAAGGTTAAACCTCTAGTGTCATTTGTTTGACGCAAAATGGTATTATCGAGCATTAAATAGTGTAAAGCGGAATCCGAATTATTTTTTTTAAAAAATTGCATGCCTAAATTATTGTAAGCGGTAGAAAGAGAATGTATGTCGTTAACTAGTTTTGCGTAGTACAAACTTTTTTGTATATAAAATACAGTCGAATCTTCATTATTGACCTGATTCCAGGCTTGTCCGATATTTCCACAACTTACACTGAGTAATAACGTGTCTTTTAATTGCAAACCTATTTGATAGCTTTTCCGGTAATATCTCAAAGCTTTGACGTATTCGCCCAACTGTTCCAAAAGATAACCAAGGTTGGAATATAATTCGCCCAGTCTTAACTGATTATTTAATTCCTCATTCGCTTGGAGGCTCATTTGATAATACTTAAGAGCCTTGTGCAAATCTTTGCCGAAATTTACATAGGCAAATCCCATATTATTGGTGGCATTTGCTATTCCTTTTTTATACTTTATTTTTTCGGAAATACTGAGCGACTGTTCAGCATATTTTAGTATATCTTTTTCTGCACATATTTCACTTAATTCATATAAAATATCAGCTTTTACACTGTCTGTTTTGGCTGTTTTAAGTTCCGTTAATAAGAGTGCTTCCGTCTTTTCCTGAGCCCAATTTATATAGCCTGAAAGCAGAAAAAAAGTGAATAGGAAAGCAGATAAATTCCTGCACATAATTTGAAATTTAAAATCTTACAAGCATTCAATTAGAATTTGTGCCTAATTGAAGCAGTTAAAAACATTATTGTTTTTTCTTTTTGACCATGGTCAATATGGTTGCAATGCCCACTGTTTCTCCGGTTTCACCTTCAACACCTAACTGTGCTCTTACTTCATTGCTACTGGCATCATAAATATCCACCATCCATTTTACGATACCTACTTTAACCTCTTCACCGTTTGCAGCCGTTAAAGGTTTGTCATTTTCTATTTTTTCTTTACAGGTGAATCTTACTCCAATGGTCATACCCGGATAAATAGGTTTGGTGAACCGGCATTCATCAATGCCGTAATTTAATAAAACCGGACCTTTAGGAGGATCCACAAACAAGCCGGCTGCTCTGGAAAGAATAAAGTAACCATGAGCAACAGTGCGTTTAAAAATGGTACCTTCTAATGCCTCAGGTTGTAAATGCGCATAAAACTTATCTCCGCTTAATTCTGAAAAATTAATAATATCATCTTCCGTTACGGTATGCGTTTCTGTAATTAAGGTTTCACTAATTTCTAAATCTTCAAAATATTGTCTGAATGGATGAACTTTTTTTATAAGATGTTTTGCGCCGTATTGAAAATTGTTTAATACGTTGGTGATGGTAGTAGGGGAGCCCTGTATTGCTGTACGTTGCAAGTAATGAAACACACCTCTTTTTCCGCCCATTTCTTCTCCGCCACCGGCTCTACCCGGGCCACCATGCACTAACATAGGCATTGGGCTTCCATGTCCGGTACTTTCTTTAGCACATTCGTTATTCAAAATTAAAATTCTTCCATGCATACAAGCTGCACCAATCACATATTGCTTGGCAATTTTATCGCTTCCGGTTACAATAGATGTGACCAATGAACCTTTACCTAATTTACTTAATTCAATAGCTTCCTCTGTTGTTTTGTATGGCATTAATGTGCTTACGGGACCAAAGGCTTCAATGTTATGACAATCGGTATTTTTAAACGGAGATTCATTTAAGAAAATAATCGGAGGCATAAAAGCACCTTTTAATTTATCGGCCCCTTTCACTTCAAATTTTTCAAAATCACCAATAATTATTTTTTGAGACTTACTTAACAGTTCAACTTTTTCTTTTACTTCAATCAATTGCGCTTTTCCGGCCAATGAGCCCATCCGAACACCTTCCACATTAGGATCGCCAATTACGGTTTGCATTAATTTTTTCCCAAGTGCAATTTGTACGTCTTCTATCATTTTTTCCGGAACAATGATGCGTCTAACTGCAGTACATTTTTGACCGGCTTTGGTTGTAATTTCACGAGTAACTTCTTTAATGAAAATTTCAAACTCAGGCATATCGGTTGTAACATCCTCACCTAAAACACAACAATTAAGTGAATCGGCTTCCATATTAAAAGGAACGGATTCTTCCAGAATTTTAGGATGAGATTTTAGTAATTTTCCTGTGCTTGCAGATCCGGTAAAAGTTACTATATCCTGATTCATAACGTGATCCAGTATTCCGTTAGCACTTCCGCAAATCAATTGTAACGCTCCTTCAGGTAAAATTCCACTTGCAATTATTTCTTTTACCACGGCTTCCGTTAAGAAAGACGTTAAAGTGGCCGGTTTCACAATGGCCGGCACGCCAGCCAGCCAATTAACCGCCACTTTTTCAAGCATACCCCAAACCGGAAAATTGAAAGCGTTTATGTGTATAGCAACTCCTTCTTTTGGAACACAAATATGATGACCCACAAAAGTGTTGTTTTTACTTAAACGAGCTAAATCACCATCGTAACAAAATGTTTCATTAGGAAACTGTCTTCGCAAAGAAGCGTATGAGAACAAATTGCCAATTCCCCCTTCAATGTCCACCCAACTGTCAATTTTAGTGGCTCCGGTGGCCCAACTCAATTTATAAAACACATCTTTTTTACTTAGTAAATGAGTTGCTAATGCCTTTAACATCATGCCTCTTTCCTGAAAGGTAAGTTTGCGAAGTTTGGGTCCACCTACTTTTCTGGCGTAATCACACATTTGTGCAAAATCCAAACCTCCGCTATTGGTAACCGCAATAACTTCTCCGGTAATAGCATTAAATAATTCTTGATTTTTTCCGCTTCCGGCAACCCATTGCCCGCAGGCATAATTAGTAAGTGTATTCATAATATGTACATGATTGTGGGATATAAATATAAGAATTTGTGATTAAGAAAAAATAAATAGTCTTTTAAAAAACTTATATTTACTATCTAATGAGTTTATCTAAACAAGTTGATAAATTAATTTATTCGAAGGATAAAGATGAACGGGATACCTATTTAAAAGGCAGGTATTTTGTTTATTCTACACTTGTCTTTTTTGTAATGGCGTTAAGCGCCCTTCCTTACTATTTTATTGTTGGTAATTCTAAAGTAGGAGGATTAAATGAAGCGCTTATTGGCAACTTATTTTTTTGTGTAATTACAATTGTTTTATTGTTTGTATATCGAAAATATGGCTTTCGGATTTTAATAGTTAATGTGTTAACTTTTTTGGGTTGGGTAAGTAATTTCGGAACCTACCAATATGCGGGTGGTTTATATTCAGCGGATAATATTTGGGGCATAGTTATTTGCTCTTGGGTATTTTTGGTTGCGGGAAAAAAAAGTGGAATCGCATGGGCAGTTGTTGTTGCGATGACATTGAGTTTTTACTATATCGCCGATGTTTTGCATTGGAGAGATTTTAGAGCAGATACTGCGAAAATAGAAAATACGTATTATTTTATAGGTTACGTTTTGGCTATACTTTTTATCGCACTAATTATCATCATGTTTCAAAAGGGTTCAGAACAATTTTTAAAGGAAATTAATGTTGCAAAATCTGATTTGGAAGAAAAAAGCAAAGCTTTGGAAATTGCGAATAAAGATGTAATGGATAGCATTCATTATGCGTATAAAATACAAACGGCGGTTTTGCCAAATGAAGAAACCATTCAGCGTAGTGTTCCTTTGTTTTTTATTTTATATAAACCTAAGGCGATTGTGAGCGGAGATTTTTATTGGTTCTACGAAATTGATGAATTTAGTTATTTATATGTAAATGCCGATTGTACAGGTCATGGAGTTCCGGGTGCATTTATGACCGTAATCGCCAGCAATCTTTTGAATCAAACTGTTATTGATAATAAAATATATCAACCTTCAGCAATACTGAACGAAATTGATAGATTATTAAATCTCACGCTAAAGCAGGATCATTCCAGATATCATAATGTTCAGGATGGAATGGACTGTACTGTAATTAAGGTGAATAAAAAAAGTAAGGAAATTGTAATTAATAGCGCCAAAAGGCCTGTAGCCTATATACAAGATAATGAGTATGTAGAAATAAAAAGTAATCGAAATTCAATAGGTGGAGTGAGTTCAAGTAAAAAAGCTTTTGAAGATGTAACATTTAATTATAAAAATGAAGACATGATTTATTTGTATACGGATGGTTATCATGATCAGTTTGGTGGGCCAAAGGGTAAAAAATATTCGAGTAAACGATTGAAGGATAAGCTAATTTCAATTCATAAAGAAACTTTACCAATTCAAAAAGAACTACTAGCAACAGAGATTAAAAACTGGCAAGGAGAATTGGAACAAATTGATGATATTTGCATAACGGGTATTAGATTTTAAACTTTTTTAAGAAAAACAGGCACGGGGCTTGTAATAAAACAGTCAACTAAAAATGAAAACTATGAAAAATAATCTATTTAAACTGGCCTTTATACTGTTAGGCTTTAACTTAAGTGCTCAAGATTTTGGGCGGGTTGTTGTGCGTAATGCCAGCGCGTCTTATCCTCCATTTATTGTATCCATCAATGGTGTGCGGGTTAGTAATAATTACGATTCAAAAATTGCGTTTAATTATTTAGATGAAAAAAACTATCGAATTAAATTACTACAAAGCGGATCAGGAAATATTTTAAATTTCAATTTAACCAGTGAGCCAAAATATGTCAGCAAATACGTAATTAATGCCGATGCTTATGGTAATTACTCTTTGTTATTAGAAAGTAAATCCTTGTTATCACTTGAGCCGGAAACGGGTGGTGTAACAATTTCTAACGCAACGGTAACACCTAATAATACCAATAATATTCCAGTTCAACCTAATATTACCACAACAACGCTGATTCCGGCCACCAACACGGTTGCCTCTACACCATCTGTAATCCCTCCTCCTGCTGTAATTGTTACTGCAATGGATGCGGCCGATTTTAATGAGCGATTAAATGCCGTAAAAAGAGAACATTTTGATAGAGAGCGTTTGGATAAAGCCAAAATGGTTTTTGCCGAAGAAAATTTTTCAACTTCACAAGTTTGTACCGCTATGAAAGTTTTTTCATTTGATGATGCCAAGGTTGATTTTGCCAAGTTTGCCTGGCATAAAACAATTGATAGAAAGAATTTCTATAAAACTCATGATCAATTGAGCTTTGGAAGCAATAAAAAGGAATTGAGTGACTACACAAAAAAGAATCCTTGATTTTTAAACCAAGGACTCTTTTTCTAATAAAAGTTCAATTAGCTAAATGCGTTGAATCCGGTTACATCCATTCCGGTAATCAGTAAATGAATATCGTGGGTTCCTTCATAAGTAATCACACTTTCTAAATTCATCATATGTCGCATAATCGGATATTCTCCGGTTATGCCCATTCCTCCATGAATTTGTCGGGCCTCACGGGCAATATTTATTGCCATGTGCACATTATTTCGTTTAGCCATACTAATTTGAGAAGGTGTGGCCCGGTGTTCATTTTTAAGCACGCCTAAACGCCAGGTTAATAATTGCGCTTTAGTAATTTCAGTGATCATCTCCGCTAATTTTTTTTGCGTGAGCTGAAAGGCACCAATGGGTTTTCCAAATTGAATTCTTTCTTTACTATAACGCAATGCACTGTCGTAGCAATCTAATGCCGCCCCAATCGCACCCCAGGCTATTCCAAATCGTGCGCTGTTTAAGCAACCCAACGGACCTTTTAATCCTTTGATATTCGGAAAAATATTTTCTTTAGGAACTTTTACATTGTCAAAAACTAATTCACCGGTTGCACTGGCTCTCAAACTCCACTTACCATGTGTTTCTGGGGTAGTAAATCCGGGCATTCCTCTTTCTACAACTAATCCTCTAATTTCTCCGGTATCATCTTTGGCCCAAACAACTGCAATATCTGCAAAGGGTGAATTGCTTATCCACATTTTTGCCCCGTTTAATAAATAGTGGTCGCCTTTATCTTTAATATTAGTAATCATTCCGCTTGGATTTGAACCATAATCCGGTTCGGTTAGTCCAAAGCAACCCATTAATTCGCCGGTGGCTAATTTAGGAAGGTATTTTTTCTTTTGTTCTTCGCTTCCGTAGGTAAAAATCGGAAACATAACCAATGAGCTTTGCACCGATGCAGTAGATCGCAAACCGCTATCACCTCTTTCCAACTCTTGCATGATAATTCCATAAGAAATCTGATCTAAACCGGGTCCTCCATACTCTGCAGGGATATAGGGTCCAAATGCTCCAATTTCAGCTAATCCTTTTATCCATTGTTTCGGAAATTTAGCATTCTGACATGCTTCTTCCACAATAGGACTTACTTCTTTTTTTACCCAGGCGCGCGCTGTTTCACGTATTAGTTTATGTTCATCACTTAACAATTCATCCATTAAGTAATAGTCATGTCCGTTATAATTATCTGTAGCCATATTTAAAAATTTCTATGCAAATTTAGCAATTCTGTATTGTTGGCAAAGCTTTGTTATTAAGTGCTTTAATTTGTATCTTTAAACATATTTTTATAGGGAAAAGCGCAAAATATTTAGTTTTTAGTTTTTTATTTTTAAGTGAAGTCACCTTTTCGCAGGATATCCATTTTTCTCAATTCGACGGTTCATTATTAAATATCACACCGGCATTCACCGGCATGTTTAATGGTGATTTCAGGGCGTCAGCCATTTATCGTAGCCAATGGCAAAGCGTTCCGGTTCCTTATTCAACATTAAGCATGAGCGGTGAAGCTCTACTTAAACCTGCACGTTTGGAAAAGGATATGGTTGGCGTTGGCTTAACGTTTAATAATGATGTGGCCGGTGATGCACGATATGGAACTACGCAAATTTACGCCAGTGGAAGTTATATTCACGCCTTACGAAAAGACAGTTCGCTATTTATGAGTATGGGAGCTAATTTAGGTTTTTGCCGAGTAGGATTTGATTATGATAAAATGACATTTGATAATCAATTCGACGGCACGCAATACGCCAGCAGTGCTCCCACGGGTGAGCGGTTTAATTTAACCAATTATAATTACGGCGACATTAATTTGGGTGCAGCAGTTCAGTATCGCCATAAATACAAACATTTTTTTACTATAGGTACAGGTTTGATGCATTTAAATAATCCGGTGATTACGTATCAGGGAAATCAATTGAGTAGGCTCGATTTTAAAACAATAAATTACATTAAATATTCTGTTATATTGAATTTGAAAGTTGATTTAATTGTAGATGCAATGATTAACGGACAAGGTAAATACCTGGAAATTATGCCGCACAGCTCTGTTAAGTATTATTTCAATAGGGATAATAATAAAGCGATACTGGGTGGATTAAGTTTAAGAGCCCGCGATGCCGTGATCTTACGATTGGGTTATCATGACAAAATGTTACAAAGTGGCATAGCCTATGATATTAATGTAAGTAATTTTACACCGGCCACAAACCGCCGTGGTGCATTTGAACTTTTTGTTATTTATGTTTTTAAAAAGGAAAAAACTTACACCGTGAAAAAAAGAGTATGTCCGGTTTTTATGTAACATGAGTATTTTGAAATTTTTTTTATACGGTTTAATATGGGCTTCACAGATTTATTTCCTGCAGGCACAATCTAATGCAGTTATAAAACGGCGCGCAGAAGATGCTATGCGTGAAAAAGATTGGTATGCTGCTGCCCAACATTATAGTCGATTATTTAATAGAGATAGTAGTGAATTAACGGTTAAATACAATTACGCCGAGGTTAGTCGTTTGAATTTTGATTTGGATTTGGCTTTACGTTTGTATAAAAAAGTTGTTTTATTTGACGACGATAAAAAATTACCCTTAGCCTATTATTGGATTGGACACTTATATAAATATCAGGGAAATTACAAGGAAGCTAAAAAGTGGTTTGTGAAATTTTCTAAAATAAAATTCAAAAAGAAAAAAGGTAATTATGATTATTATGTGAAAAAAGCAAAACTCGAGGTTGAGGCCTGCGATTTAGCTCAAATCTGGATGAAAAATCCGGTGCTTCCAAAAATTGAGCATTTGGATACGGCAATCAATAGCAAAGTGAGTGAATATGCGGCGTTTGAAATGGACAGCACTTTGTATTTCTCTTCGCTTAGGAATTCATCCAAAAAAGATGTGAATGAAATAAACTATAATAAAATTTATTTTTCAGAAATGAAAAATGAAAAATGGCAAAGGGTAAAAACACTCGATACCAATATTAACGCCACGCTCGCACATAACGCGAACACAGCATTTAACCAGGATTATACTGAAATGATTGTTTCTCGTTGTGTAGCAAAGAATGGTAGTGAATACACTTGCGAATTATTTTCTTCTGCCAATGAAAATGGTAAATGGAATGCTCTTGAAAAAATGAAAGCCCCTGTTAATTTAAACAATGCAAGTACAACACAACCTTGTTACGGAAAACTAAATGGAAAAACCGTGTTGTTTTTCTCGAGTAATAGACCCGGTGGCCAAGGAGGGCTGGATATTTGGTATGCGATAAAAAACCCGGATGGTCTTTTTTCAACGCCGGTAAATTGCGGTACCTTAATAAACACACCGGATGATGAAATAACCCCGTGGTTTGTGGAAGAACGAAAAACCTTGTACTTCAGCAGTACTTATCACAAAGGATTAGGAGGATTTGATATTTTTAAAAGTTTATACAACGATACCATTTTTGGTGAGCCTGAAAATTTGGGTTATCCAATCAACAGCAGTTATAATGATATTTATTATTCAGTTAATAAAGCGAGAAATCGAGCCTATGTTTCCAGCAACAGAGTAGGTTCGTTTTTTGAGAATAAATTAAATTGCTGTAATGATATTTATCGTTTTAATATTGAACCCTTAACTGAGCCGCCAAAGCCAATTGATTCTACCAAGATTACACGCGAAAAAATGAAATTGCTGGTACCTCTTACTTTGTATTTTCATAATGATGAGCCTAATCCAAAAACCAAACTTACCAGTACAACTAAAAATTATGAATCTACCTATAATGAGTATAAAGTATTGTTGCCACAATATTTGAAAGAATATTCCTACGGACAAATAGGGGTTGATAAGGAAGATTGCTTGGATAGGGTAAATGATTTTTTCACCGACAGCGTGGATGCAGGTATGGAAGATTTAAAAAAGTTTGCTGAGCTCACGAAACAGGTTTTATTAAAAGGGCAAACCGTAAAAATAACTATGAAGGGCTATTGCAGTCCGTTAGCAAGTACCGATTACAATGTTAATTTGGCAAAACGAAGAATTAGTAGTTTACGTAATTATTTTATAGAATATGAAAATGGTTGGTTTAAAACTTATATTGATAATCAGGAAGAGGGGAGGGGAAAGATAGTTTTTGAAGATGTGGATATCGGAGAGCTTGCCGCAAGTAGGGTGAGTGATGACTTAAAGGATAAAAGAAATTCGGTTTATTCTCCTTTTGCTGCCCGGGAAAGAAAAATCCAAATCATAGCTGTAGGTTTTGACGAATAAACATTCAAAAAAAAAGCGTCTGATTTATCAGACGCTTTTTTTTAAATTAATTTACTTTTAATAATTCAACTTCAAAAATCAAATCACTTTTAGGAGGTATAGCTCCGGGATAACCTTGTTCCCCGTATGCTAAAGTGTATGGAATATAAAAGGTGTATTTAGCTCCTTCTTTCATTAACTGCAAGCCTTCTGTCCAACCTTTGATTACCTGATTCAATCTGAAAGTGGCAGGCTGATTTCTTTGTACGCTGCTGTCAAATACTTTACCATCTACAAATAACCCGGTATAGTGAACGGTTACATTGCTAGTGTCTTTAGGTGAATTTCCGGTTCCTTCTTTTTCAATAATATATTTTAGTCCTGAATCAGTAGCTTTTCCATTAGCAAATTTTTTCATTGCTTCTTCGCTAGCTTTTTTCATTGCTTCTGCCTCAGCTTTTTCCTTAGCGGCAATTTTAGCAGGTAAATCCGCTTGTTCTTTAGCAAATACTGCTGCAGCATCAAAGGTTTCTGCCTCTTTTCCTTTTCTTAAAATAACAAGTTTTTTAATGCTATCGTTTCCTACTATGGCATTTACTATATCTTGTCCTTGAACAACATGTCCAAATACAGTATGCTTTCCGTCAAGCCATGGGGTTTCTACGTGTGTGATAAAAAATTGCGAACCGTTAGTGCCTGGTCCTGCGTTTGCCATACTTAAAATTCCTGGTCCGGTATGTTTTAAGGTTTCATCAATCTCGTCAGGAAATTTATATCCCGGGTCACCGGTTCCGGTTCCTAATGGACAGCCACCCTGAATCATAAAGTTAGGAATAACCCGGTGAAATTTTAAACCATCATAGTAAGCAACTCCTTCTCCTTTGGCTGAGTTTTTAATTTTACCTTCTGCCAAGCCAACAAAGTTAGCTACTGTCATTGGTGTTTTTTTATACTCCAACAAAGTATATATATCTCCTTTATTGGTTTCAAATTTGGCATAAATACCATCAGTTTGTTTACTTAAGAATTCCTGATCCATTTTGTTTAATTTTTGTTTTTTATTTTTTTGAGCAACGGCAGTTAATCCAAGTGCCGAAATTGCAGTTACCAGTAAAATAAGCTTCTTCATAATTGTTTTTATTTAGTGGTTACAAATACTTTGCCAAATTTTTAATGTTTGTGTCCTTCATGTCCGGTTGGGGCTTGTCCTCCTTGTGGTTGCGGAGGTGGTCCTGCGCTAAAATTCACCAATTCAACTTCAAAAACAAGAGTTGAAAAAGGAGGTATAGTGCCGGCTGCATTTTCACCATATCCTATTTTTGAAGGAATAATAAACTTTGCTTTTGCGCCCTTGTTTAATAAGGCAATACCTTCATCCCATCCCGGAATTACTTGTCCAACTCCCAATTGAAATTTAATCGGTTCATAGGGTCTTTGAGGGTTATAAAGATTGTTTGCTTTGGCAGTTGATTCTATACTCGTATCAAAAACTGTTCCGTCTAATAATGTTCCGGTGTAATTTACTTCAACCATGTCGCCGGCTTTTGCATTTGCTCCCGAACCTTTCTTTTGCGAAACAAAAATTAATCCGCTTTCATTGGCCTTGGTGGTAATTTTATTATCTGCCAGGTATTTATCAAGGGCAGGTTGTTCTAAAGCCGACATTTCCTTCATTTTGGCTTCGCGTTCGGCCATTTGTTTTTGGCGACGTTCTTCCATCATCTTTTGCGGAATAATTTCTCCAACTTTCATATTCGCTTTTATGAAATCACCGGCCTTAACAAAATTTGGCAATTCACCCATACCCATTGTTTTTCTAAAAAAAGAATCTGCAGGTACAATAAATGATGCGCTATCTCCCTTGCATAACATAAGCAAACCATCTTCCAAACTACCTACAAAAGTTGAACGCTGAAGGTTGATCTCAGCAAAAGCTGAACCGTTTTGGGTGCCGTTTTTTGATTCCATTAATACAGAATCATTGCTAATTAATCTGAATTGATAATTCAAAGAAAGATTATCTCCAATTTGCGGATTTTCACCTTCTGTGTGATTAAAGTATTTATACAATAAACCATTTTCAGCTCTTGTATATCCTTCAAATTGTGAATCGGAACTATTAGTGCAACCTGAAAAGATTAAACTTAAAGCTGATGTAACAGCCAGAATGGAATAGATTTTTTTCATTTTTTATTTATTAATCTGATTTTATAATGCAAAGGTGTAAAAGGAGGTATGCTTCCGTTGCTGCTTCCACTTTCACCAAATGCGAGTTGCGAAGGTAAGATTATTTTTGATTCTTCACCTATTTTTAGCTTACCAATAACATAATTTAAACCTTTTACTAATTGGTCGGGGGTGCCGTATTTTAAGGTGAAATTGTTTGGTGAATAATCTATTATTCTTCCATCCAAAAACGAGCCCTCATATTGTATTTCAATAATATCACCATAACGTACAGGGTCTGAAGCGGCCAAATCTGTTTTTGATACCCAATAAATTCCAATAGAATCTTTGGCATTTATCATTTCCTCTTTAGTACCGAAATATTGTAATATTTCTTTGTGTTCGTCTGAGTAGATTTTTTGCAAAGCTAAGGCATAGGCCTCTTGATTTAATATTTCTTTAATTCGCGCTCGTATTTTTATTACACTGTCGCGTTCACTAAAAAAGGGTACGGGTTGGCCAAATTGTTCATTAAAAAATTTTTTGGTTGGGATGAGAATAATAATACTGTCGCCGTTGTTACATTTACTAATTGCATGATGAAATGCATGTATAGATTTCAACGAATCAATGCGAATAAATAAACGATCTCTCAGGTCGTGCACGCTATCATAAAAAACTGAATCGGTTTGCGTATAAAAAACCGCATTCACATGGGCGTATTGCCCTTTTTCATAAGCATTAGAATCTTCCGTAAAGCTGATTAGTTTCCAATAATAACCGGCTGCATGATAACTATACTCTGTACTATTCTTTTTAGAATTACAATGTGTTAATGTAATGATTACAAAAACGCATAATAAATATTGCAATGCGGGTTTATTAATCAATTTGAATATCATACACAATGGGCATTTGTGGTGGAATTTTTTTCATATCTCCCATTAACCCATGCGCAAGGTGCGAAGGGATGAGAATTAAAGCCTGATCACCGGTTTTTAAAAAGGTTAGGGCTTTATGCAATCCGCTTTCCACATTTTCCTGTCCTACTCGTATAGTTTTTTTTCCTTCTTCGTCAGAACTATAACACGTGGTACCATTCAGCAAACTTAAAGTAAAACTAATACTAACCGTAGTGTTATTTTTTATACTATCGCCTTTTGGTGAAGGATTATAAACATAATAGCGTATACCGGAAGTGGTTTTTACAAAATCCATTTTATGAGATTTGGCGTAATAATCCATTTCATCATTTTCCTTTTGTACCACTAATTTATTGGCTTCTACAAATTGATTTTTTAAAGCTTGTTCGTTATAATTAATTTTTTTACCCGTTTTAGAATTATTTTCAGAGCAATAACTAAAAATAAAAAGGCTTGAAATTATAAACCAAATACGCATGTTGTAAATTTAAGCATACTATGATAATGGAGACTATAAAAAAACTAATTTTAGGCTATGAATAGAGCCGAAAGATATAAAGGGGTATTAGCTTATTTTGAGAAAAATGCACCTGGAGCTGAAACTGAATTGAAGTATAACTCACCTTTTGAGCTATTGGTTTCGGTGATACTAAGCGCTCAGTGTACCGATAAGCGGGTAAATTTAACAACTCCGGCCTTGTTTTCTGCTTTTCCAAACGCTGAGATTATGGCCATTGCAGGTAAAGATCAGATTTTTGAATACATTAAAAATATAAGTTACCCGAATAATAAGGCAACCCATTTAGCAGGAATGTCAAAAATATTGATGGAGGAATTCAATGGGCAAGTGCCTGAAACAATGGAAGATTTACTAAAATTACCGGGCGTTGGACGTAAAACGGCTAATGTGATCATGTCGGTTTTATATGACCATCCGGCTATGGCGGTAGACACCCACGTGTTTAGGGTAAGTGCCAGATTAGGCTTAACGCTTAATGCTAAAAATCCTTTGCAATGTGAAAAACAATTAATTACATTTATACCAGAATCATTGATTCCTAAAGCGCATCATTGGCTCATCTTGCACGGCAGATATATTTGTTTGGCGAGAAAACCAAAATGCGATTTATGCGAGCTTAAAAAATACTGTAAGTTCTTCGAAAAAAAACTATCATTAAAACTTAAATCAAATGGCAAAAAAGTCAGCAAAAAAAGCGACAAAGAAAAAAGTCGTAAAGAAAAAGGCAGCACCTAAGAAAAAAAGTGCAAAGAAAAAATCGGCTAAAAAGAAAACAACAGCCAAGAAAAAATCAGCTCCAAAGAAGAAGGTTGCTAAGAAGAA
>JADJXI010000006.1 GCA_016715905.1 Sphingobacteriaceae bacterium
AACGGGTTCCATGCTTCCGTTCATTATGAAAAGAATAGGTTCGGATCCCGCTACTTCGTCAGCTCCATTTGTAAGCAACATTAGTTGATGTAATTGGTATCATCTTATATTTTGGGTTTGCGATTATTTTGCTTACAGGAACCTTGTTATAGCTGGTTATTCGAAAATTCAAATTTCCCGGGAATTATTTTTTCCTTTAAATAATCGGTACCGCTATCCTTAATTTTTATTCTTTTTATAGAATACTCCTCTTCGATTTCAAATCGCCATTAAATACTCGTTCACCCTCTTATAAATAAGAATGTTTAGTTGTTTTTCTTAATTTTCATATATCTTTTCATTGATTATGCTGGCGCTGAACACTCTTGAAAATGTGAGTGACTTGGCGAAGCTGTATAAAATTGAACTTTGTAATAGGCTTTTAATAGCGTGCATTAGTTATATAACAGATGCTACGTAAAATAATTATTTTTAGTAACCCCGCCATTTATGGCGGGGGAGGAAACGAACCAAAAGCATTTGGGCTTCAGCCCATTTTTAACTGAAATTGTGGTTAAAGCCATAAGTATCACAACCTGCATAAGGTGAGTTGCATAATTTAGAATAATAGGTCAGAAATATATCTTCAGTGAATTATAAACAATTTTGAGAGCTGAAAATTATGAATGAAAAAAAATATTACATAGATCAGCATGCAGTTGTTGATGATAATGTAGAAATTGGTGAAGGCACTAAAATTTGGCATTTCAGCCATGTTCAGTCCGGTACAAAGATTGGAAAGAAGTGCATACTCGGGCAAAATGTAAACGTAGGTAATAACGTAACCATTGGCAGCTTTGTAAAGATTCAGAATAACGTTTCTGTATACGAAGGTGTAACTTTAGAAGATTATGTTTTTTGCGGACCATCAATGGTATTCACAAACATAAAAGATCCCAGATCTAAATATCCTCAGGTTGGAGCACAATATTATATCAAAACTCTTGTGAGAGAAGGAGCTTCACTTGGAGCTAATTCTACAATTGTATGCGGAATAACCATTGGTCGGTTTGCGTTTGTTGGTGCAGGTGCAGTTGTTACAAAAGATGTTCCCGATTTTGCGATGGTGGTAGGCAATCCGGCACGGGTTAAAGGTTGGTTTAGCGAAGCAGGTAAAAAATTAGATTTTGATAAAGATGGTTATGCTTATTGTGAAAAGTCAGAGAAGAAATATAAATTAGATAACGGATTAGTAAGAGAAATTAAAGAATAATGAAATTTTACAAAGTTTTTGTCCTGCCGGAACTTCTAAGAGAAAATAAAATTTTCACAAGCATTTTAGAAACAAAACAATAATCAAAATGATAAAGAATTTATCTCTAATGTTTTTACTGATATTTGCAGCCGTACAAATCTATCCTCAAAAAGAGCAGCTGATTAAGCAGAGACTTGAGCAGGAAGGCATCAAGAATCAAGCTGATATCCAAAAAGCTCTTAAAGCGAAAAATATGACTGAGGAAGATGCACGAACGCTCGCAAAACAGTACGGCGTCAATTATGATCAATTCATTCAAATGTACATTATGGGGGGGCGGGAAATTCTGCTGCCTCAAGCTCAGCTGCTTACCCCAATTGATAATACGGTTCAGCAGGAAGAACAAGCTGAGTCTGAACTTAAATCTGAGGATTCAATTATCGTGGCTCAATCAAGAGAAAAAAAAGGATCCGAATATTTTGGCTATAATCTTTTCGAAAAAATTCCTTCCGCTTTTGAACCGGCCGCGGTGGGACCTGTTGACCCCGGTTATTTGATTGGACCCGGTGATGTGCTGCGGTTATACCTTTGGGGAGCTGTTGAATTACAGTATGAACTGACCGTAGATAATCAAGGAACAGTATTTATTCCAACCGCAGGACAGATGTTTGTGTCAGGTGTTTCTTATTCGGAATTAAAGAATAAAATGACGCTCTACTTGTCGCGTTTTTACGAAGGATTAACCGCTGATCCGCCGACTGTTTTTCTCGATATATCCCTTGCAAAACTTAAACCCATCAAAATTTTTGTAACGGGAGAAGTTTCAAGACCCGGCGGTTATACAATCAGCAGCTTTGCTAGCGTATTTAATGCAATTTACAGCGTTGGCGGACCGCTGACCTCGGGTAGCTTACGTGAAATTAGAGTGATCAGAAATAATAAAGTAATTACTAAAGTTGATCTTTATGATTATCTGCTCAAAGGCCAATTAATCGGGGATGTGCGTCTTCAGAATAATGATATGGTGTTTATTCCGCCGAGAGGAAAATCAATTTCTATTAAAGGAGAAGTTCTCCGCCCGGCCATTTATGAATTACTTGGAAGTGAAAACTTAAAAAGCTGTTTGAATTTTCAGGCGGTTTAAGTGCTACTGCCTATACCGGCAGAGTTCAAGTTTCACGAATAAAGCCGTTTGAACAGAGAAAGAAATTCGAATTTGAGCGCGAGATTATCGACGTTGACCTGACAGATCTTCTGCAAAATCCTTCTGCAGATTTTATTCTCTCTGATGGAGATACGGTTGCAGTTTATCCTATATCAAAAAAGCTTATCAACTTTGTTGTTATCGAAGGCGCTGTCCGCCGGCCCGGTGCATACCAGGTTTCAAAAGTACGCAGATTGTCAGATCTGATTTATGAAGCTGAGGGCGTTATGCCTGAAGCTTATTTGGGAAAAGCGGATATTATCCGGACAAGACCCGATGAGACAAATCAATTCATTTCAGTTGATCTTTCCTTGGCATTGGATGGTGATCCTGAAAACAATATTGAACTTG
The DNA here is from genome assembly GCA_016715905.1 of Sphingobacteriaceae bacterium. Lineage (NCBI taxonomy): Bacteria > Pseudomonadati > Bacteroidota > Sphingobacteriia > Sphingobacteriales > Sphingobacteriaceae > Sphingobacteriaceae bacterium. The sequence goes on from JADJXI010000006.1 coordinate 2,790, forward strand.
CACCTAGAGATTCTGTTAAGATTTACTCAATCTATGACCTTATCGAAAAGAAGAAGGTCTCGGTTTCAGGATATGTTAAAACTCCGGTTTCTCTGCCGTTTGCAGACAGCCTGACTCTTTATGATATGGTTTTTAGAGCTGGCGGTTTGCAGGATCCGGTTTTCAGAGGAAAAGCTTTCTTGCTGCGCGGTGATATTGTGAGAATAAATCCTGACGGATTAACAACTAGAATTATTCCATTTAATCTCGAGAAACTGTTGCGAGAAAAATCTGTAAACATTGAACTTGAACCTGGAGATAAGATTTATATTTATAAAGGTGATGTTGAAAGAGTTCTGGATAAATTTGTGAGAATTGAAGGAGAAGTTCATAATCCGGGACAGTTTCCGCTTAGCTCAAACATGACTCCAATGGACCTGATTCTGCAGGCAGGCGGATTTAACGAAAAATCTCTTAGAACAGAAGTTTATGTAAACAGGATAAAACCAAGCGGTTACCAGGGTGAAAAAATCAGCGAATCTTTTGTAATTCCTATGTCGCCTTCCTTCTATAAAGATATATCCGGCGAAGTTACTGTCCTTGATACCGGTCATATTCAGGCTAATGCCTTTTTATTGCAGCATAAGGATATAGTCGTTGTTCGTAAAAATCCCAATTACCAGGATCAAAGAGTCGTAACTATTTCCGGTGAAGTTAATAAGCCGGGGACTTATGTAATGGAATCAAAAAATGAAACGCTTTTCGATCTAATGCTAAAAGCCGGAGGAGCAACATCCGAGGCGTTTTTGTTTGGAGCACAGTACAACAGAGATGGGAAAAAATTAATAGTGGACCTTGAAGCTTTGTTTTACGATAATGATGAAAAAGAAAATATTTTTCTAAAAAATGGTGATAAAATATTTATACCTAAAAAACCCAATACTGTTGTTGTTGACGGCGAAGTTAACAATCCCGGAATTTACAGATTTATTGAAGGACTAAATGTTAAGGACTACGTTGATAACGCAGGCGGTGTTACGGATAGCGCAAACTATGCTGTTTACCGAAAAGCCAACGGTGAATCGAACAGAGTGAACTTCGGTTTGTTCACTGGCAATCCGGAAGCTTATGATGGTTCGGTAATAATTGTTACGAAAGAACCGCCATCGAAAGAAGAACCTGTTACTTTTGACTTAGGTAAAACAATATTTGATGTGTTTGCTCTTCTGGCAAGCGTTGTAACTGTCTGGGTGCTGGCAAAACAGCTTTAGCCCAATAATCGCCGGTTTTTCATGGCTATCCGACGAAGGATTCCTTTCGAAAAGCTGTAATTTGTGCTGTGAAAAAGTTCACGTCCTTAAGGAGCTATGGCGTAATTATTTATTACAGTTGACTTAAGTCAACTGAATTTGTAAAGAACTAATTGTTCGACTTTAGTCGCATTATTCCATTTTCAACAGGCTTAATTACCTATCGTTTTCATAACATCTTATAATTTAAAATCATGACAGATCAAGAAATAAAAAAAGACCAAACCGCACAGCCGCAGAAGCTGGAAGATTGGTTTAAAAACCTCATTGAAAAAATCCGCCCGTATGTAAAACACCTTTGGGAAATAAGAAAAAAGCTTTTTATAGTTAACGGTGTGGTAGCGGTTATTTTACTTGTTTATCTCTACCTTATCGCAAATCCATATTTTGAAAGCACAGTAACAATTTTGCCTGAATATGGTAGTAAATCGACTACTCTTAGCGGATTAAGTCAGTTGGCTTCATTGGCTGGTGTTAGAGTAGGTGAGGGTGCCCCTACAGAAATCTATCAAAATATCATATTGAGTGAAACGGTTCTTGGATCTGTTATCTATGCAAAATATAGAACCGAAGAATTCAACCAACCTGTAAATCTGATCCAATATTTTTTGAAAGGTGATACGATAAAGTACAGCGAACGGAAAAATTTCTTAAAAATTTATGAGATGTTAGTTAAATATAAATTAAGAACGAATCTTGAAAGATTTACTAGAATTCTGACGCTGACTGTTACGATGCCGGAGTCTAAACTTTCTGCTGAGGTTGCTAATAAAATTGCCGAATCCTTAGATCTTTATGTGCGGACAAAAAGAAAAACCTATGCATCAGAACAAAGTTTTTATCTTGAAAAAAGGACGGCTCAGGTAAAAGATTCGCTTTCATTAGCTGAGGAAAAGTTGAAAAGTTTCCGTGAACAGAATAGGGTTATACTTCAGTCGCCGGCTTTGCTTCTTCAGCAGGGAAGACTTATGAGAGACTTAGAAATATTGAATGCAGTTTACATTGAGTTAAATAAGCAGCTTGAAATAGCCAAAATTGATGACATTCGTGAAACACCTATCGTGAATATAAAAGAATGGGCAGAAGATCCTGTTATTAAAACCGGACCAAAACGTGTGAATAATTTTATAACAATAATGTTTTTTTCTGTTCTTTTAAGTGGATTATTTTATGTTTTCCAGCCGCAGTTAAAACATTACTATGCAATGGTAAAGGGTGCTCGCCTAAACGAAAGCGAAACTTCCTCATAAATTTAAATATTGGCGATTAGTCTTTTCCCTTTTGCGGGAATCCTCAACGTGAGCAGATTATTCCCTCGAGTAATTAATTGCTATACACCGTCTTCTAAAAAGTTGAAATTGTTGTTATCACTATGAAAAAAATTGTAAAACTTTCACCGGAACAAAAGCTTACTCAGTCATTGAGACTTTATTATAATGCCAGAGAACTGAAAATTGCTGCACTGAGAAAATTTCACCCGGAGTTGAGCCAACAGGAAATTCAAAAAAAAGTAAAAGAAATTTTTTTATATGCAAAATCTTAACCTTTTCAATCTTTACACTGATATATTAAATAAAAACAAAATAGATTATTTAGTAACAGGCTCAGTAGCTTCGATTGTTTATGGTGAACCGCGGCTGACCAACGATATTGATTTAATTTTAAATTTGTTTGATAACCAGGTTGATACGCTGATCGCAGCTTTTCCTTCAGACCTGTTTTACTGCCCGCCAAGGGAAGTGATTAAAGTAGAATTAAGAAGGAGTCTAAGAGGACATATTAATTTGATACATCATGAAACCGGATTCAAAGCCGATATTTATTTTGTGGAAAATGATGAATTTATAACCTGGGCGTTTAAGCATCGCCAAAATCTTACGCTTTTCAATAGTACCATCTCGCTTGCACCACCGGAATATGTTATTGTAAAGAAGCTTGAATTTTACAAAGAAGGCAATGCTCAAAAGCATCTTACTGACATAAATGGTATGCTCTTAAGTTCAAAGAATATCATTGATTTTGAATTTCTTAATAAAATAATAATAGTAAAAGGACTTAATGATCTTTGGAGAAGCGTTTACGATAAATCAAAAGATGCTTAATTCCTTTTCTCGATAACTTCGTTTCACCAATCTGTCCGAATATTGTCATTCTGAATTCATTTCAGAATCTGATTCATTACCGGGCAATCACGTTCGATAGTGAGACTGAGGTCACCTGCGCGGTACAATTTTTATTAAGCTAAATTCATCTCACCATTTTTTATTCAACCTGGCATTTTGAAACTAAACTTGAATACTCCAAAAATTATAACTGCAAAAATCCCAGGCACCTTTCAAAAATTTGTTTTAATCGGCTCAACTATCTTTTCCAATAAGCTAGTCCTTATCATAACTGCTTATTTTTTTACCGAGGTTCAATACAACATATTCAATAAAGCATACTATACCGCTTCAATATTAATACTTTTCGGCACGCTTGGATTCGATTTTGCAGTAAGCAGAATTAATATATCCTTGAAAACAGTATCGCTTGGAGCACTTCTGAATGTGTTTATCACACTAGTAATTTTATATTTTATCTCCGAACCGTTTGCTGATATTTTTAAAATATTTTCAATTTTTATTTATAGTTTATTTGCTTGCCTTGGGGGAATATTTACCTTCCAGCTTCTCTTCCGGGGTGAGATTAAAAGATATGTGCTTTTGATGTTCGCTAATGCTCTCCTTCACCTGCTTATCATTCCTTTTGTTACTCTGCTCAATGTGGATATATTTTTTCTTTTCCCATTTGTTTCGTTCACGTGGTTTCTCTTAGGTTATCCGCGGTTTAAAATTCTTAACAGAAATGATGAACAAAATCTCACTTCACTTTATAAGCTTGGGATATCGACTTTTATAATTAACAGTGCCGTATCGTTTGCACTTGTGGCAGATAAATATATTGTTAATCATTATTTTCCATTAGATACTGCAAACGCATACACATTTGCATGGGGACTGATTGTGCCTCTTTTATATATCGGTAATGTAGTCGAAAAACTTATCTACAGTTCCACTTCCGGCGATTCATCTAAAATTTTCCGTAAATCTTTAATTGTGCTTCTTGTGCTGGTCGCGGTTTATTCTGCTTTATTATTAACGGCAGTTAATTTCATGCCTGTATTACTGCCGAATTCAATCAATTCGGTGCTCTTGCAGATGATTCTTAATTTTATGATAACCGGTTATGCGCTGTTTGCGGTAATTAATTTTCCCGTTAATGGATTCCTTTTCAAGTTTGCAGAAACATCTAAACAAAAAACAATTGCCCGAGCTTATTTGGTTACGATATTGTTGATGCCAATAATGTTTATAATCTTTAATGGCGGAGCAGCAATAACAAATTACCGCACGCTTCTTTTGTTGATATGGTGTTTTATATTCTTATTGCTCATAATTAAAACAGTTGTAGTCTTTTTACCTCGAAAAAAGATAGTTGTGATATGATAGGCTTTGTAAATTGTTCTGTGACTGTTTCATAAATCTTATTATGTCAGTCAGAGCTTATCGAAGACTGATAATATTTACTTAAATCACATTTCAACTCGCCCGGCTTAGGCGGGAAGGCTCAATGTGACAAATGAGAAGAAAACGATTTTTATAGATTAAAAAGTAAAAATGATTAATTCGGGTAACTTGAATAAATTCATAGCTTACATTCTGCCGCTTACCGCGGTGCTCATAATTTGCAGGGCATTCCCTGTGCTGAGTTTTTTTTACTATGCCGTCCCTATTATTCTTACTCTTACACTTATTCTTTCTCTTTCTCGTACTCTTACTCTTTCTCGTACTCTTACTCCGTTCCCAATCGATAAGCGTCTGAAAACCCTGCTTCTTTTAATCACATCATTCGGAATTTGGGCTGCGTTAACTTCAATCTGGTCACCGTTTCCCCTAGTTTCCCTAAGTCGGGCAGCTTACTTTATGCTTGTATCAATTTCACCGGTGCTGCTTGGCTATTATTGGAGCAATAACAAAAAAAATGATTTGTTTGCATTCCTTTTGCCTGCAAATATTCTTGTTGTTATGGTCAGTTTGTATTCGCTCATTACTGGTACACCGGCGAATGCATGGACGGGCGGGCACGGACTGGGATTCATGGGTTATGCCAGGGCATCAAAATTTATTAGCAGCGGCAATTGTATTTACAATTCCATCAGTTCTTTTTCCTCTTGCTTCTAACCTTTCACGTTTTACATCTCACGTTTCCCGTTTGACCTCTCACATTTCACATTTCACATTTAACCTTTCACCCTTTATTATTCTCTTTCTCCTTAATCTTTATCTCTTAATCCTGTCCGTTTCCCGCGGCGGATTACTGACCCTCATAATCATGGTAGTTGTCTTTATCTTCTTAAACTTTAATACTAAAGCCGGTTTAGTGTTTATATTTTTAGTCATTTCTGCATCTGGAATTCTTTTTTTTTCGAGTCAAACGGTGAGAGATTTCGTATTTAAGACAGAAAATAGAATCGGCGATAGAAGAATAATAAACATTCAAGAGACAATACAAGCAGCCAAGAACGGCGGATTATTTGGATTTGGTTACGGGATTAGTCAGCCGCCCGGCAGCACAAACGTTATTGGCCATTATGAAAATAATGGGCAGTTGTTTGTTAGGGAAAAAATGATAGGTGCACTGGCGATAGTTGAAGAAACTGGAATTGTTGGATTGGGTTTATTTTTGGCATCCTTGGGATATGTATTTTGGTTTCTTATAAGATTGATTTTTGAAAGTAAAATTAAGGATCCGATTAATAGAAGTGCGATGTTAGAAGATAAAATGGCGGCAGCATTTTTAATTGCGGTTTTAGTTGGTTTGTGTTTTCATGCACAAGTAGAAGCTTGGTGGGTTGGTGTGGGATCGATTGAGCTCCCTATATTCTACTTTCTATTGAAACCAGTGAAAGCTGAATGAATTAATAATTATAATATTTGATTGAATAAATGTGCGGCATATTCGGTATAATTAATTTTGATGGCAGCCAGATTGATTCTGAGAAACTGATTGAGGCACGGGATTGTATGGCTCACCGCGGACCTGATGATTTGGGACTTTATTTTAGTGCAGATAAAACCGCTGCTTTGGCTCATCGCCGTTTGTCAATAATTGATCTTTCCCCCTTGGGCATCAGCCGATGACGACGGATGATAGAAGATTTACAATCATTCACAACGGTGAGATTTATAACTACTTAGAAATAGCTCAATCCGCAGTAGGCGGGCAAAATTTTCACTCCACAGTGATACCGAAGTTCTGCTTAAGCTTTACGCCACTGAAGGGGCTGATTGTATAAATCGATTACGCGGTATGTATGCATTTGCTGTTTGGGATGAAAAGGAGAAAAAGTTATTTGCTGCACGCGATCGATTTGGAATCAAGCCTTTCTATTATACGATGGATAATACTTCTTTAGTTTTTTCTTCCGAGCTTAAAGCGATGAAAAATTACAAAAAAAATCTTTCTATCTCACAGAACGGCCTATATTCCTTTCTTCGAAACGGCTCTGTTACTCCGCCGCTAACTATTTATGAGAATGTTTATTCGCTTTTACCCGGGCATTATCTTACTGTTGATAGGAAAGGTAAGCTTGAAATCAACAAATATTGGGAATTCTCCGATCTTCTTCATTCATCATTCAACATTAAAAATTCAATATTTTCAAAGCCCTATGACCGTTCTGCTAGTGACGAAATTCATGTTGCACTATTAGATTCAATAAAAGCTCATTGTATCAGTGATGTTGAAGTCGGAGCCTTTCTGTCAGGCGGAATAGATTCCACAGCAATTGTTTCTTTAATGCGCCAGATTGGGCACGAGAAAATTAAAACAATTTCCGTTACATTTCCTGGTGATAGACTGGATGAATCAAAGTACTCAAACATTGCGTCGCAGAAATATTCGACTAATCACTTTGAATACAGGCTGACTGAAGATGAAGTTATAAAAGACCTAGACAAAATTTTTCATTCAATGGATCAGCCGACAATTGATGGTGTAAACACCTATTTTGTTTCAAAAGCCGCGCACAACTTTGGACTTAAAGTGGTAATGTCCGGTCTCGGTGGGGATGAGCTTTTCGGTGGTTATCCAACTTTTAAGCATATCCCGAGAATTGAGAGATTATTGGCGTTAAAAAAGTATCTTCCGTTGAGTGGGAAGCTCATAAGCTTGACAGCCAAGATCGCAAAGAATAATATACCCGCAAAGGGCACTGAGTTTTAAAGAATCCGGATACACCAAACGCCTCTTACCGCCTCTTCCGTGGCTTATTCACCGATGAAGAACTATTACAACTTGGAATCACTGTTCCTTCTTCATTTAGCATTCATAATTCATCATTTAACACTTCGTTGCTTTCTCCGTTACAGAATGTTTCCTATCTCGAGTCCACGCACTACATGTCTAACCAGCTGCTGCGTGACTCTGACGTTTTTAGTATGGCGCATTCACTTGAGCTTCGGGTTCCGTTTGTTGATCATCTTCTCTATGCAGTGGTTCTTCCGTGCCTCGAAAGCAGTTATGAATTATCTTTTCCGAAGAAAATGCTTGTGGGTGCTGTTGGCGATATTCCTGATGAAATTGTGCACAGACCTAAAATGGGTTTTACTTTTCCGTTTGCTCATTGGATGCAAAACGGTAAAATTAAAAGTGTAGTTAAAGAAAAATTGTTGAACAAAAATTCCTTGCTGGGTTTGAATAGCAATGCCATTGAACAAATGTTCACTGATTTTGAAAAAGGTAAAGTTCATTGGTCGAGAATTTGGGCGCTTATTGTAGCACAAAGATATTTTTGAGCAGAACACGATAATGAAAGTAGTTTTTTTTCACCGAAAACCTAGGGCTTCAGGAAATTATAGCGTTGAAACTTACTTTCGAGCAGTCCGCGAAAGAATGCCAATCGATGTTGAGCCTATTGTTGCTGCTTCCAGATATGAGAGCAATGGTATATTTAAGCGTGTTTATAACATTTTAGAAGCGGCGTATCGGCAGCGGCTTGGAGATGTTTACCACATAACAGGAGAAGTTCATTTTCTAACTTATTTATTAAAAAAAAAGAACACTATTCTAACTATCTTAGACTGTATTATACTTGAGCGAACAAAGGGGATAACACGATGGTTTTATAGATTCTTTTGGTATATAATTCCTGTAAAAAAAGCAAAAATAATAACTGCTATTTCGGAATCGACGAAAAAAGAAATACTTAAGTATGTAAATTGCGATCCCGATAAAATAGTTGTTATTCCCGTTTCTATTTCCAATAAATTCAAACCATTACATAAAGAATATAATTTGGAAAAACCGGTTTTGCTTCAGATTGGAACAACCCAAAACAAAAATATATCACGTTTGATTGAAGCTATAAAAGATATGCCATGTAAATTGGAAATTGTTGGGAAATTAGATGAAAAGTTAATACACCTTTTAAGAAAAAATAATATTGAGTATGAAAATTTCGTCAATCTCAATGAAGATGAAATAATAAAAAGATATAATAATTGTGATATCGTTACATTTGTTTCGACCTACGAAGGTTTCGGTATGCCTATACTTGAGGCAAACGCAGTGGGAAGACCAGTTATCACCGGGAATACTTCATCAATGCCCGAAGTTGCAGGGGAAGCTGCTTGTTTTGTTAATCCGTTTGATGTTAGTGATATAAAAAATGGAATAGAGAAAATTATTAGAGATGATGATTATAGGAATGAATTAATTAAAAAAGGTTTTATAAATAAAAACAGGTTCTGCCAGGAAAAAATTACAAACGAGTACTTTCAACTATACCGTAATATATTTAACGATTGTGCAAAAAAATAATTTCAAGTCTAAAAGAATAATTTTTCTATTAAGCCATCCTATTCAATATTTTTCTCCACTGTTTGTCGAAATTGCTAAACAGTCGGATATCGAACTTCTTGTTTTGTATTGCTCTGCTGAAAATGTAAAAGGACATGTTGATAAAGAATTTGGTGTGGAGGTAAAATGGGATATTCCGCTTCTTGATGGGTACAGTTATAAATTCCTAAAAAACAATTCGTGGAAACCTTCAATTTTTAATGGATTCTTCGGATTAATTAATTTTAAAATATTCAAGGAGTTGAAGCATGAGAAAGGAAGTTTCCTTGTTATACACAGCTGGGCATACTTGACAAATTTTCTGGCGATTTTTGCAGCTAAGTTAAGCGGCGTAAAATTATGCTTACGTGCGGAAAATCCATTACAACATGAATTATTAAAACCTAAGTGGTACCTTTTTTTAAGAAAATTTTTGTTCAAGTATTTTTTTTTCAAATTATTTGATTACTTCTTTTTCATAGGAGAACAGAATAGAAAACTATACGAATATTATGGTGTGAAAAAAGAAAAATTGATATTTGCTCCTTATGCGGTTGATAATGAAAGGTTCAGAATTGAATATGAAGGATATAAAGGGAGAAAAAACGAAATCCGAAAAGAGTTGGAATTGCCGCTAGAAAATATCATCATTCTTTTTTCGGGTAAGTTTATACCTAAAAAAAACCCACTTGATCTTTTAAAAGCTTATCATTTATTAAAGAATGATAAAGCTGCACTTGTTTTTCTGGGTGACGGTGAACTGAGAAAAGAGATGGAGGAGAATACCAAGTTAAACAATATAAATGCAGTTTATCTAACAGGCTTTAAAAATCAGACTGAGATTGGGAAATATTTCGCTGCTGCTGATATCTTCGTATTACCGTCAGGGCTTGGAGAAACTTGGGGCCTTGTGGTAAATGAGGCAATGAATTTCGCCTTGCCCGTTGTAGTTTCAGACTTAGTTGGCTGCTCAGAAGATTTAGTTAACGAAGGCATTAACGGTTTTATTTTCAAATGCGGTGAAATTGAAGATCTTAGAACTAAGTTGAATATTTTTATGGAAAATGCAGAACTAAAGGAAAATTTCGGTAGAAAATCATTGGAGATAATAAATAATTACTCAAATAAAAAAATAATTGATGCTTTAGCAACAATACAATGAAAGAGTATATACAAAAGATATTTTCTCTCTTTTATACAAACCATACCAAAGCAATATGAATATGGTCATACTGCGTAATTTTTTGGTTACAAGGTATTCAATAATCAAAGAAGGATTTTGGGTTTTTTGGGGTCAGTTGTTGACGGCAATAATAAGCTTGGTTGGTTTGAGATTGATAACTGAGTTCACGAATCCAGTTGTGTTTGGCGAAGTTACTTTATGGTTATCTGTAATGGTTCTGTTAAAAAGTGTTTTTGTTACTCCAGTTTCTAATTATCAGTTGAGATATTATCCACAATATTTTTATGCAAACCAAATACAATCATTTAACACTGAAATTAAAAAATTTTATAAGAAATTTTTCTTTTTGGCGGCAGGTATTTTTGTTTTTTTAATCACGATAGCCAGTATCGTTAAGATTGAATTTATTAACTGGTTGCTTGTACCCGGTCTATTAATTTTCTTTCTTTTAGATGGTTCAAAATCATATTTTCTAAATATATTTTCATCGGAGAGAAAACAATTTATTTTATCGCTTTTTACTATAGGTGATTCAATATTAATGTTTGCCATCATTCTGTTGGCTTTATTCCTTAATAATTCGACACTTTCTTATATAACAGGTCAAGCCTCTAGCGCAGTGTTGACCTTTTTTTTGCTCTATACATTCTTCCACTTGGTCAATACAAAACAAATTCATAGTAGTGGATCTAATCTCAGTAGCATTGTTGTCGATTTTAAGAATTACACAATTCCATTTATACCGATTGCAATACTAAGTTGGATATTAAATTTAAGTAACCGATATATTCTTAACTCATATAGCAGTTTAGTAGATGTAGGAATATTTACTGCTGCTTTCGCTATTTCGAGCAAACCGTTTCTTTTTTTAGGAGGATTGCTAACTAATTTTTTTAGACCAATTCTTTTTGAAAAGCAAAGTAAAAATGAATATGCAAAATCAAACAAAATTTTCAATTTGTGGCTGATAACAAATGGCGGATTGGGTTTACTGATTGTCATTGTACTATTCTTTTGGGGTTCATTTATTTCAACAATTTTGCTTGCCAAGGATTTTAGACAAAATTCAGCAATACTATTTTTTCTAATCGGATTAGGTTATTTATTCGCAAGTATGTTTCAGGCTATTGAGTATCGTTTTATGTCCTTTGGAGATACAAAGAGTATCTTGATTATTTATTTGGCTAGTGCATTAATTTATATCTCATCGAATCTTCTGTTTATCCCAAAGCAAGGGCTGATTGGTGCAGGCTCGGCCATTTTGGTTTCATTTTTATTTCAATTTGTTATCGGATTACTATATCTGAATAGAACTTTGAAGAAGAAAAATAAATTTTGACGATAAGAAATTGATTAATTTTTTTTAACACTTCGATTGAATTTACACCTCTTAAAAAAGAATGAAGAAGTACACAAATAGTTTTATTTGTCTTGTTTTGCTTATCCTTTTAATCAGTGTTCGGGAAATCTTCTCCGCTAAGACTTTATTTATTATTTATACTTCAACACTAATTTTTTATTTAATCATTGAAGTCGCTTTAGCAAGGGTCAGGGATAAGACAAATTATTTATTAGATCCTGCAGTTCTTGCGAGTCTATTTACTTTCATTCTGAGTTTTGGAATTACAAATTATATATTTATTAATGAAGATAGTTTTTTTGGTGACCAACTTTTTGATCGTTTAGGTACAGAAGCATTTAAATATTTAGCTGATGCAATGCCTTTAGTCATTATTGGGGCTATTGCAATGTGGGTGGGCAATCACAGTATTTTGGGTTATAAGTTATATCAATTACTAACATCTTCTATAATTAATGTAAAAAAGTACATTAGGCAATCATTAGAATTTAATTATGGATTAATATTATCACTTTTTATCTTAAGTGTTTTAGCAAGAATTATTGCTATATATTTAGGGGTATTTGGGTTCACTCAAGGAGATGAATCTGTTAATGCATATTCAGGTTTAGAATGGTCGTTGAATTTGATAGGGGAAGCCGGTAAACTCTCTCTTCTAATTCTTTCGTTGACATATTTTAATCCAACTGAAAACAAACGATATAAACTCACATTTATTATAATATTTATAATAGAATTGTTATTGGGAATTTTAAGTGGCATGAAAGCCAATATAATGCTCCCTTTTTTAATAATCACCTTTTCTTATTATTTAATAAATAAACGTATAAAAAAATCATATGTTTTGTTTTTCATAGCTGCAGTTTTCGTTGCTTATGCAATAGTTGAACCATTTAGGATTCTAAAAAAAATCGATCCTCATTTTGAAAGCACACCATCATATATTCTTAAATCTTTTGTCGAAGCCTATACGCTAAGCAAAGAATTTAATTTGAAGAATCCAGATTTATCTGAAAGTATTTTCGTTTCTGCTTTGATGAGAAGTAATTATGTAATAGAAATAGCAAAGGTTAAAGAATACGATGATAAAGTCGGTTTGCAGTATGATGATCCTGATTTTAAGTATAATTTATTTACTTTTCCTATTCAAGCTATTTTGCCAAGAATATTATGGAGTGATAAACCCATACAAAGTCTGGGAAATTGGTATACCCGAAATGTCTGGGGTTGGGATAGTGAATCCTTTACAGCAATGACGCCATTTGGCTTTTTATATTTTGCTGGGGGTATCCCATACATCATAATATTCTTATTCATTATTGGAATTATGCAAAATGCCCTATTTAGATTTATTAAGTTAGGTTCAGGTGGGATTATTATTTATGTAGGTTTACTTTCGACAGTGGTTTTAATTGATAGCACAGTGAATGGTATTTTTATTTATTGGTTAAGATTATTTCCAATTTTTCTTGTCCTTCAATATTTTATCTTTAAAAATAACTTACCAGGAAAATCTTGAAAATTCTTCATATTATTTCCTCATATTACCCCGCCATTAAATTTGGAGGCCCAATAAACTCGGTTCATGAATTAAATAAAGCTCTTGTGCGAAAAGGACATCAAGTGGATGTAATAACAACTAATGCTGGTATTGATAAACTTCAAAATGTAATGCTTAATCAATGGTATGATCTTAGTCGTGTAAGAGTCATGTACAAATCTTTCTGGGGGTATGAGCATTTTAATTTTTCCTTTCCGTTCATGATTAGTACATTTTCAATAGTTAAAGACTACGACATAGTCCATATTACTGGTGTCTGGAACTTTCCTATTCTAGTTGGTAGTATATGTGCATTTATTTTTAACAAACCTTTCATTATATCTCCCCGTGGTTCGCTCTATGAAGAAACAGTGAACCTAAAAAATTCCAGAATTAAAAAAATTTACTTGAAATTATTCGGCGGATTTTTTCTTAAAAAAGCAGCGGCTATACATTACACAACAATAGACGAATGTGAAAAGGTGGAGAAATTTCTTAATATTAATAAAAATAGAGTAATAATTCATAATGGAATCGATTTGAATGTTATTGCAAACATGAATAACAATAAATTATTTAATGATAAATTTCCAAAATTGAAAGACAAAAAATATATTTTATCTCTTGGTAGAGTAACAAAGAAAAAAGGATTTGATTTACTTATACCAGCAATAAAAAAAGTCATAGAAAATAGAAATGATCTACTTTTAGTTATAGCGGGGCCTGATGACGAAGGTTATTTATCAGAAGTAAAAAATATAATCGCTGAAAATAATCTTGAGCAAAATGTTGTTTTTACTGGATTATTAGATGGAGAATTGAAATGGTTGGCTTATCATAATGCTGAATTATTTGTACTTCCTTCGTACAGTGAAAACTTTGGAAATACCGTTGTGGAAGCCATGGCTTGTGGTATTCCCGTGGTGTTAACAAACAAAGTTGGTATCTCAAGGGAAATAAAACTAAATGAAGCAGGCGTTATTGTGGATCTTAATGTTGGTAGTCTAGTTAAAGGCATTGAATTAATTTATGAGGATAAAAATTTAAAAAGAAAAATGATTGAAAATGGCCGAATAATGATAAATAAATATTTTGATATTGATTACATAGCTACTCAAATGTTGGCTAGTTATGACCAGATTTTAAAGAGAAAACTCAATTGATCTCAGTCGTTATTCTTACCTATAATGAAGAGATTAATTTAGAAGATTGTTTGGCTACAGTCTGCTGGTCTGATGATATAATAGTATTCGATTCTTACAGCACCGACAAAACAGCTGATATTGCCCAAAAAAAGGGGGTCCGTTTAGTTCAACGGCAGTTCGATAATTATGCCTCCCAACGTAACGCTGCTCTAAATGAAGTAAAATTCAAGTATGATTGGGTTTTAATGCTTGATGCTGATGAAAGAGTTCCCAAACTACTCCATGAAGAAATGAAAATCGAATTGAATAATCTCAAAAAAGATATCACTCTGTATAGGATGAGAAGAATGGATTTTTTAAATGATAAATGGCTAAGAAGAAGCAGCGGTTATCCAACCTGGTTTGGCAGATTAATAAAGGTTGGATATGTGACTGTTAAAAGAGAGATTAATGAAGAATACCACACAACGGGTAAAATTGGTTTTCTTAAGGAACATTTATTACACTACCCTTTTAATAAGGGTTTAGAGCATTGGTTTGAAAAGCATAATAAATATTCGTCAATGGAAGCGATAACCTTGAATGCACGAGAATATATTAACTTCTCAAGTTTATTTTCTAGTGATCCGATAGAAAGAAGAAGAGTTTTAAAACAAATTTTTTATCATCTTCCCTGTAGACCAATTTTGGTTTTTTTGTATTTGTATTTATTTAGGTTTGGTTTTTTAGACGGTTATCCTGGATTAATATATTGTCAATTAAGGGCAATATATGAGTCAATGATTAAGTTAAAAATCAAAGAATTGAAAGTATAATGGTTCTTCAATTGCCAAAACTTGAAATGAATATTATCAGAACGATATTAGAACGACTCTCAAGAGGTCGTATTTTTAGGAGAAAATTACCTAAAGAATTTGGTCGTATTAGAATGTACGTAAGTCCCGACGTTGCATTAAGCTACCTAAAATTTAGCAGTAATTCTTTCGATAAGGAATTATTATCAATTGTAAAAACAGAAGTGAATTACCAAACAAACATTTGGGATATTGGTGCAAATGTAGGATTATTCTCCTTTGCTGCTGCCGGTTATTTAAAAAAAGGGAGTTTTGTTCTCTTAGAACCTGATATTTGGTTATGCAATCTCTTGTTAAAAACAATTAATTCAATTGAGCACAATGGACAATCTTTTCACGTTTTACCTCTGGCAGCTAATAATTCTAATGGAATAGAAACATTATTAATTGCGAAACGTGGTCGGGCCAGCAATGCCCTAGCTAGCTCAAAAGGTTCTACTCAAATGGGTGGTGTAAGAGAAAAAAAATTAGTACCTACAATAACCTTGGATACGTTAAGCCAATTTGTTCCTAAACCTGATTTTATAAAAATTGATGTGGAAGGTTCGGAGCTTAAAGTTTTAAACGGCAGCACAAAAATACTGCAGGAAATACGCCCTAAAATATACATAGAAGTTGTTGATGAATTGAATAAGGACATAACTAAAATATTTAAATTTTATGAGTATTCGTTATTTAAATTTGACTCATCTAATAATAAACGAATACCGGTTGATAAATGTGCTTATAATACTTTAGCTTGTCCAAATGAAAAACTTTAATATTAATTACTCTAGCATATGTTACTTTTTATCGTGATCGATATTCTTTAATACAAGGATTAAGTCAAATTTATTAGAATAATTTTTAATAATTATTGTTTTACATTCTTTTCGTTGCATCAGTAACGCCCGGATGCTAATAATATTTACCACACGTATAACAAATTACCAACTTGAAACTCTCTATAATAACCGCAGTACATAACTCTAAGGCTACAATAGAAGAGTGTCTGAAGTCAGTCGCATCTCAAACCTTTAAAGCCGTTGAACATATTGTTATCGATGGCGGTTCTTCGGATGGAAGCGTTGCGGCAATTATAAATTCAAAGTTCAAAATTCAAAATTCAAAAGTAATTAGTGAGCCGGACAATGGAATTTATGAAGCACTCAACAAAGGCATAAATCTGGCCACCGGTGATGTCATCGGTTTGCTTCATGCCGATGATATTTATTATGATGAAAATGTTTTAGCCAAAGTAACAACGCTATTCGAAGAAAAAAGGGTGGATAGTGTTTATGGCGATCTTGTTTATGTAGATAAGAAAGATACCAGCAAAGTATTCCGTTATTGGAAAGCCGGCGCATTTAGTGAGAATCTAATTAGCAAGGGCTGGATGCCTCCTCATCCAGCCTTTTTTGTCAAAAAAGAAATTTATGATAGACTTGGATTGTTTGATGAGAGTTTAAAAATTTCTTCGGATTATGATTTGATTCTAAGATTTTTAGGAACTCATAAAATAACCACTGCTTATTTACCGGAAGTGCTTATTAAAATGAGATGGGGAGGTAAAAGCAATAGAAGTCTCAGTAATATAATTCAGAAGAGTTACGAGGATTATCGGGCGCTGAAAAAACAATTTTTCTAATGCTTTGCTCATTTTGTTCATAAAAACTTCTCCAAACTTCCCCAGCTATTTAAAAAAATTATAATTTTTTTAAATATTTCAATTCGATGCTCAGAATCATAAACATTAGCCTAATCATAATCTTCTTTTGCTATGCGATTTTCCTTGCATTTTTCAGCAGCGCAGAGCTTCCAACTAAAACTTATCACGATAATTTCATGCCTTACCTAGCGGATAAGCCAATCTCCGAAGATGGATTTTACATGCTGACTGTGGCCTGGAATTTTGGGCAGGGCAAAGGATTTGCATATAACCAAGATTTTAAAACATCCGGCGTGCAACCCCTTGCAGCCATGCTGTACGGTGTATTAGCTTTCATTAGTAATCAAGCAGGGTATTACCAAGAAAGATTTTCCAAGGATTATTATTTTATTTTCGGCTCTAGTTCTCTTTTTGTTCGCCATTATTCTAAGCATACACTGTCAGCGTTTTTTAACGAATTCGATGAGGATATTATTTTTTTCCCTCTGTTTACTTTTTAGTCTTCTGAACTTTGATTTATTTATTTCATTTACGAACGGATTAGAAACAAGCATTTATATTCTCATGCGCTTCTATCCATTAGAATGTTCTGAAATTAACCAACAATTATAATCTAAGGCTGCACTTTTAACTGGAATTATTTTCGGACTAACTGCATTAGCCAGAATAGATTTTATTATTATTTCATTAGTTTTTCTAATTATGGGTGTGTTCTTTTCAAAAATAAAAATTAAGACTGTATTCATCATTCTTATTTTTCAATTCTTAATAATTTCTCCTTGGTTATTCTATACATATAATTTGACAGGCCATATAATTCAATCATCCGCTATCTCCCAAATTAGTTTTTTAAGCATGGATAATTTTGGGAATAGACTATACCAAATGCTTTTAGCCTTTTTTCAGATTACAACTTTGAATATTTATACCGGGCAACAGGTTCTTATTTTATTATTACTCGGTTCATTTGTATGTATTATTATGATTGGTGGCATCCTCAAAAACAGAAATATCTATATAGAAAAGCATTTTATCTATTTAAGCATTTTAGTTTCATTCATAGTTTTTATGCTCAGCTACGTTATGTTTTCATATGCGACGTATTTTTACTTACGATATTGTGCACCTTTTATAATATTTATATTATTTTTAATAATACCGCTTGTCTATAAATGGGTAAGGAATCTTTCTGCTAACCATCACCTAGTTGTTGGAATGTTTTTTACAATTATTTTTTTAAGTCAAAGTTATTTTTATTTTCACTCCGGGCAAGCTAATTTGTGCATATGTCGTCCGTCCTGCATATATTAATACTAACTTTAAAGCGAAGACTTAATAGGATCGTATCAAAGTGGAGTTACCGGCTACTACTGCAAAAATGTGATCAATTTGGATGGAAAATTAATCATATAGCACTCGATTACAATCAAAACAAACAATTGGCTCGTTACATCGACAGCATCGGAATTGAGGGTTTGATAGAATGGAAATTCGCCTTTCCGATTGGAAATAGTAAACAATTTAAAAAAAGATGGGAAAAACTTTCGGATGATATAGGTGATGGTAGAACTGTGTGTTTCAAAAGGCGGCATAAATCATTTTTATTTGATGAATTATAATATGTTCTGATTTGAAAACCTTCTCGAAGCTTCCTCAGCTGTTCAAAATGTAAATCTTATAGCTTATTTAATTTTTAGCGGTGATTTCTGTACAATGCAATATCATATGCTATCGTAATATTTGGTAAAGTTTTGGTAAAGTTTTAGTAAACTCTTAACCCCATTTTCATTATAAAATGTCAAATTTGCATCAAATTGGGTTATTATCGGCTTATAATTTGGGATGACGATATTCTACACTAACTGTTTTGTTTATAAAGTGATTTATTTTCCTAATATTGTAACATGTCTTATTTAGTTATTTTCTTTACAAGTCTTTTACTCACAGTGTTCTTTACTCCGTACCTTATCAACTTCTTAACAAACGTAAGAGTAGTTGACAACCCGGGTGAGGATCGGAGAATAAATGAGGAGATTGTTCCGCATGGGCGGAATTATAGTTTATTTTATTGCGATGGTTTCAGTCATTAGTTTTTACGGTGATTTAAATGAAGTAAGATATTTTATAATTGCCTCACTTATTATAGTTAGCCTTGGAATAGTTGACGACATAATAGGTGTTAATTGGGACAAGAAGTTTCTATTTCAGTCAATTGCCGCCATCTTTATAATTTACTTTTTATCTCCCTTCTTTAATTCGCTGTTACTTTTTGGCATAACTATTTCTTATCCCATAAATTATTTCATACTTTTTATTTTAATAATCGGCGGGATTAATTCAATTAACTTAATGGATGGTCTGGATGGTTTAGTGAGTGGTTTTCGCTGCTCGTTCTAAGTGTAACATTTGTTATTGGTTTTTACTACAGCGACAAATTATTAATGATTCTCTCAATAAGCTTAATCGGCTCCTTAATAGGATTCTTAAAGTTTAATGCATACCCTGCAAGAATATTTCTGGCGATACAGGTTCTCAATCGTTAGGTTCTTTTTAATTTCCGCAGCTTTACTTGCCTCGCTGGATATAAAAAACGACACTTGACCCTCACTTTTCCAATACTGCTTGGTGTTCCTATTGTAGATACTTTAAAAGTGATAGTTATAAGAATTCTTAACAAGAAAAATATTTTTTCTGGCCGATATGAGTCATATGCATTATATCCTGTTTGGAATGAAGATAAGGCATAAGGTCACGGTTTTTTATTTTGCAGGGTTTTTCTTTTTTTTTATGCACCTGCGGCTATTTATTACCTAAAATATTCTGATATCGGCGGAATAATAATGTTCGTTATAATTACAATTCCATTTTTGTTCGTAAACAAAATTTTGGATCTTGCACAGCGCAAAGTTCATCCGTTTTACTTTCGTAATCTTTACACAAAAGTACCTGAGATATTTATAACTTTATTCTTAAAAATTTTACTGCCGGCAGCATCATTCGTTCTTCCGGCTGTTCTATTTGGGCTGATTCCTGTTAAATCCAATGTTAGCTATCAATTAATTCTTTTATCAATTGCTTTCATAGTAATTCTGCTTATATATGCCGTCATTAGCTATCGCAGAAACAATATCTTAGTGACATTTTAGTTTTTGTTAATCTTCTCATGTTTTTACTATACAGTAACTATTCGGAGATTCTTCATAACAAATTTAATCTTTTAAGTTTATCAGCCCGGGACAGCTGCTTATACTCATCATACTTCCAATGGAAGTTTTTTCTTGTTTTTTAGGGAAAGGATATTGAAGAAGAAAGTGACTTTTCTTGCAGGGATAGACCCAATAATATTAGTGTTTATAGTATTACTAACGGTGTCGTCTAATTTGCTTCCTAGTAGTCAGATGATGAATATTAACTCGATAGTGTTTTACAGCTTTTACTTTACATTTTCTATAAAGTGATAGTAATGGTTAAAACAGAGTTTTTCAAATTCCGCTTTATTATTTATCATTCATCATTCCAATAAAATTCTAACCGTACTGCTTTTTACTCACTGAAATTCCAATGAAAAATATTTCTTTGTTCTGTTTATACTTAGTTCAGCTGCAGCTTTAGGGCAAATAGTTTTTGAGGAGTCAGCACGCTCGGTATATGACTTACTGAACCGTCTTTCAGTCAAAGGTATTATAGAATTTAACGATGAGCCAAAGCCATTATCTCGTATGGAATTAGCCGGCAAGTTGATTGAAAGCGGCAAATTCAAAAATAACCTGACTTCAATTGAACGTGAGGAAATTGATTACCATAAAAGAATTTGCACCAGAGCTTGCATTTATGGAAGTGGTGAGGATAGAAGAAGAACTGCAGTTTTTCAAGTTGATGATGTCACAGGTTTCCGATTCTTTTTATTTAGAAATGATGATTTCACGCTTAACGCGATCCCATTCTTGGACTGAAAATTAAAAACCGGTTTAATGAATATCAAACACACAGATGGAACGGTTTGCAGTTTTATGGATACTATAAAAATAATTGGGGATTTATTTTTACTAGAGATAATGAAGAACGCGGTGAACGAATAGATAAAACCAGGGCATTCACAAGTGAACCGGGATTTAATCTTTCCAAAAATCAGTCCAAATCAATTGAATATGTTGATGTACAGGGACTAGTGTCATACGCTTGGGGAAATGGAAATATTTCAATAGGTAAACAGCCTATAGAATGGGGAAGGCGGTATTGGCGGTAAAGTTTTAAGTGATAAGCTCCTTCATTTCCTTTTGTCAAGCTAGAAATTCTCACCTGTTAATTAGGCTAAGTTTGTTTACTTTCTCTTGGTTGGCTCCACTCAGCGCTAATT
The DNA here is from genome assembly GCA_016715905.1 of Sphingobacteriaceae bacterium. Lineage (NCBI taxonomy): Bacteria > Pseudomonadati > Bacteroidota > Sphingobacteriia > Sphingobacteriales > Sphingobacteriaceae > Sphingobacteriaceae bacterium. The sequence continues at coordinate 24,047 of JADJXI010000006.1, forward strand.
GATTCATCAACCATTAGAAAAAACTTTAGTTAACGACAGGGACAGTTATTCACAGCGTGAAAAAAACATGCGCATATGATATCAATTTATCGTTAAGAAATCTTTCTATTTCACTCGGCAGTCAATGGTTTATAGCGACAAACTTGAATTCCGCATACTTATTCCCGTTTTATTCTTTAGAACTGTTGATCAATATTTATCAAAGGACAGCAGTAACTCAGAACGCACAATTTTTTTTAATGCTGTCTACAAGAATACCGAGCTAAAAACTAAGTTATACACAACTATATTTATTGATGAATTGTCAATTACTAAATTTTTAGAAGGAACAAATCTCT